>JAGHBQ010000001.1 GCA_021160945.1 Thermoplasmata archaeon | reverse complement strand
TGTATAGGGAAATTATTTAAAAAAGTTTCCCTACTGGTTGTATACCAGCCATTTCCACAGGGGAATATAATTTATCTCTCCCTCTTCCTCATAATCCCAGGTGATCACAGTTTTGTTCCTGCATATCAATTCTTCGCTTGCTTTCTCCAGAGCACGGAGTTCTCTTCTGTCTATCTCATCCTTCCCGGAGGCATATGTCACCTGGATTAACTCTTTCACTTTTTCTCCTTCTTTCACCACAAAATCCACTTCTCTCTGCTGGTGATCTTTCCAGTAATAAACTTCCATTCTCCTGCTCCAGTAGGCGCGTCTTCTAAACAATTCCACAGCAACAACATTTTCCATAATATGGCCTATATTCTGCGAGAATTTGGTTCCCATAGCATTTGATAACCCAATATCCACCACGTACACCTTTTTTGGATTGAGAATTTGCTGCTTTAAAGAGTATGAAAATTTGGGCACAAAGAAAAACAATCTGGCAGTTTCAAAATAGCGTGAGAATCGTTCAACCGAATCGAGGGAGAGATTTACCACGCTTTTAAGCCTGTTATACGATTGAAGAGTGCCTATATTGGATAGATACAACCGTGCAAGATTCTCAATTTTTTCAATTTCTCTCACTCTGTATCTTTTGATTATATCCTTTATAATTATGTCATCAAAATACTGTGCAAGAAGAGTTGTTTTCACTCTATCTCCCTTAAGAAAATTTATCTCTGGAAAGCCTCCGTATTTCAGGTACTCATCAAATGCGCTGAGAATCTTCACTCTATTTTTGTATAGCTCCATACCTTCAAATTTGATATTTCTCCAGCTGAGAAACTCTCTGAAACTTAGAGGAAAGACTTCAAAATCCATATGCCTTCCAGTGAGTACAGAGGCATATTCCTCACCCATAAGCTTTGAAGATGAACCTGTTACTATCACCTTCACCCTCTTTGCTTCCTCGTATAATCGAGCTACACGCTCCCATCCTGCAATGTTTTGAACCTCATCAAGCACAAGAAGAGATAGCTTGGTATTCACCTTTCTTTCGTATAGCTCAACAATTTTGATTATATCCTCTGCCTCCAGATCGCTCAACCTTGGATCTTCAAAATTTATCATCAAGCTCTCATTTAAATTCCCACGACTCATCAGTAAATATGCTAGAGAGCTCTTGCCGGATCTTCTCACCCCCATCAAACACAGCACCACATCTATTGGGTCAAGAGATGGAATAACTTCCCTATCTTTTATATCTGCCTTATAATTTCCCCACAAATTCCAGTCAGCAAGCGCATCAAAAACCCTATCCATATTCATAAATTCCTTATGCTTTGAATCTTTATAACTTTATCGGTAAGTTTTATAAGATATCTACCGATATAGCAGCCATTTCCAGAGAGGAATGAATCTAACTTCTCCTTCTTCCTCATAATCCCAGGTGATCACAGTTTTATTCTTGCATCTCAATTCCTCACCTGCTTTATCCAGAGCACGTAACTCTCTCTTTCCTGTCTCTGGATCTTCCACATCATAGCTAACCTGGATGAGCTCTTCAACCTTGAAGCCACGACTCACCACAAAGTCCACTTCTTTATCCCCTGCATAGTAATACCCTATCTCAAGCCTGGGATCCCCGTAGTACTTCCTCCGTAAAAGCTCCAGAGCGACTATGTTCTCCATCCTTCTTCCCGTATGCTCCATGCCATAAAGGGTGGGAAATGCAACATCTGCCAGATAGTTCTTGGCCTTGCTCCTGGCAGATTCAACCTCGCTGAAACTGAACCGCCTCACGGGAATGACAAATCCAATATCTTCAAGATATGAAAAATACTCGTAGACCTTGTTCTTACTCAACTTGCCACCTGATGAGAGAATCATATTGTGCAATTTCTTAACCGATGTTCTCAATGCGAAATTTTTAACCAGGACTCTTATAAGTGCTTTCATCATTCCAACCTTGTCTATGCCGTATCTCTCGATTAAATCCCTGTAAATTATCATCTGCAAGTACTCCTGCAGTCTTCTCAGCTTCACAAATTCTTCACATTCCACGATTTCAGGGAAACCTCCAAACTTCACATACTCGTCCAGATAACGCATTATGAGACCACGCTCATCTTCAATATACGGTGTTTTCAATTCAAATCCCTTAAACCTTAAAAACTCCCGAAAGGATAACGGAAGAAGAGTAAAGCTTATGCTCCTTCCACGAAGCGATGTGGCAATCTCCCTGCTCAATAATTTTGAGGATGAACCTGTCAAAAAAATCCTTGCATCTCTTCTTTCAAGAATTCTCCTCACAAATTTCTCCCACCCGGGAACATTCTGTATTTCGTCCAGAAAAAGGTACATCCTCTTTGCATCGGGATTGTACTTCCTGTACAATTCCACAATCTTGGATAGGTCTTCGCTTTTTATATCCTCAAGCCGCTCGTCTTCGAAATTTATATAAAATATATTCCCTATATCCTCCTTTATGTATTTCATCGTTTGATATAGCAGATAAGTCTTGCCAACTCTTCTCAATCCAGTTACTGTAATGGCAGCTCTCACATCCAGAGGCAATACAAGCTCTCTCCTCCTCACTTCAGGTATGCCATATCTCTGAAATTCAACGAGCAATTCCTCAATCTTCATAATTTGTATTATAAGACTAAGACATATTTAATATTTTTGTCTTATTGCAGTAAGAAAATTCAACAACCATTTCCATAGAGGAATGTATTGCACTTCCCCTTCCTCCTCATAGTCCCATGTTATCACAGTTTTGTTCCTGCATCCAAGTTCCTCTCCAGCTTTATCTAAGGCGCGAAGCTCTCTTCTCTCTATCTCATCTTTCCCGTAGGCATATGTTACCTGTATCAACTCTTTTACCTGCGAGCCTTCTTTAATAACGAAATCCACCTCTCTCTGCTGGTAGTCTTTCCAGTAGTATATTTCCCACATTCTGTGCCAGTAACTTTTACGCCGCATTAGCTCCACAGCAACAAGGTTCTCCATCAACCTTCCTACATCCCTGGAGACTCTAAAGGAGACGCTCCTAGCCATACCCGTATCAATTGCATAAAATTTCCTAGGTGAAAGTAACTGCTCTTTAAGCTTGGGAGAGTATTTGCTCAGAGAAAAACCGAGATATGCATTCTCTACAGCCAGCATCCAGTTTTTGAGTGTGTGCTGGTCCTTCACTCCAACTACGCTTGCTATTTTTCGGTATGTGAACTCCCTGGAGATATTCGAAAACAGGTATCTCACATACTCTTTCAGAGAACTCTTCTTTCTCACCCCAATACGCCTCACAATGTCTTTCTCAATTATGTCTCCATATATTCTTACAACAATCTCGCTTCCAAAAAGATACCTCTCAGGAAATCCTCCCTGCTCTATATAATCCTCAAGAGCCTTTTTCACATTTGCAATTTTAGAAGTGGATTGCGGCTCATCGAATTTCATATCCCTGTAAAATAGATACTCCCTGAAACTGAAGGGATAAAGCAGAACATCAATGTGCCTACCCGTAAGCTTAGAGGCAAGCTCTCCAGATAGAAGCCTGGAATTACTTCCTGTAACTATAACACCCTTCATTCTCCTGAGCCTGTTTACAAAGAGCTCCCAGCCCTGCACATTCTGAGGTTCATCCAGCACGAGTTTATCTACATCTCCATAAATCTCATAGATTCCCTGAAGAACCTTGTTCAGATCCTTCGCACCAATATCAATGAACCTCTCATCATCAAAATTTACATATCCAAATTCCTCATCTCTTAAAACCTGCAGCGATAAAATAGACTTGCCACATCTACGCACACCTAAGATTGCAACTATGTTTGGATAGGCCAAAAACCCTCTTATTCTCTCTTTATCCACTTCTCTTTCAATTATACGCTCTCTTTCAAACTTCTCCCTTATCTCCTCTCTCTGCGAAAGTATCACATCCTTTATATCTCCAAGCTTCATAAATAATAATCACAAACTTTCTTAAAAAGTTTGTGCTTTTATCTCTCCAAAATCACAGTGATTTTTCCAGAAGCCATTTCCACAGAGGAACGAATCTCACCTCGCCCTCTTCCTCATAGTCCCAGGTGATCACAGTTTTATTCTTGCATTTCAATTCCTCACCTGCTTTCTCCAGAGCCCTCAATTCTCTCTTCCTCGTATCTGGATCTTCAATATCGTAGCTCACCTGTATAAGCTCTTCCACTTTTGCACCTTTCACCACAACAAAATCCACCTCCTCACCTCTCTTATTTTTCCAGTAATGTATCTTCTTGCCTCTTCTAAGCAGCTCTACTGCAACCAGATTCTCCATAAGGCGCCCCCTATCTTCAGAAAATTTAAACCCAAAATAGTTTACAAATCCTGTATCTATAGCGTAGACCTTTCTGGGATACTGCAATTGTTCCTTTATTCTGTAAGAATATATCCGCGTATCAAAGAACAGAAATACATCTTTCATAAGATAGAAATACTTCTCAAGCGTGGGCACGGAAATCTTGGTACCTCTGACTGCAAGCAATCTAGATAGCTTTGAAAAGCTTACAGTCTTTCCTGCCATGCTTGTCAGAAAATAACCGAGCTCTTCAAGCACTGCAGCGTTCTTCACCTGTGAGGCTATGTCTCTCATAAG
>JAGHBQ010000023.1 GCA_021160945.1 Thermoplasmata archaeon | reverse complement strand
GTGGGTATGGATATGGCAGTGGAGGTTGTGTTGAAATATCGACCAAATATGAAAACTGAGAGAAAATCAAGAGCCACATTATCTTCTGCCCTTATAATCGTGGAGTTCCCTCCCCATATCTCAATCTTATCCGGAACTATTATTTCTGGCGGAATAACATCTTTCTGATAGATCAAATGGAATTTAAAAGAAGCATTGTATACTTTGTCGAGAATATCTGAGAAAAAAATGCGTATTTCCTCAGAGCTGTTAAGCGTGACAGTGACATTGAATGTATAATTCTCCTTCATACCCAGTTTTTGATTAATTTCATAATCCTTTCTTTTATTTTCATAATAAACACTAACATTTTTGATGGGTAGCTTATCTCTAATCTGAAATGACACGGTCTCTCCATAATATGCTTTCTCCGATGGATGAAGGGAGATTACCTCTGGATTATAATTCTCTAAAATCAGAAGATCGAAGTTCTGCCATCCAAGCATAGTGTCCTTGATTACAGTTATATTTACTTTATGCATCCCCTTCAAATATTGAGGTATGGTGATATTTCCAGATTTCTCCACCAAAGATGAGTTATCTATGGAAAAGTATATTTTTCCATCAGTCTCTATCTCTATTTTCTCTCCTTTCGGAAGAATTATAGTTCCATTGTAAAGATTCTTAATGGTCGCAAGTTCTTCCAGAGGCACTTTTTTGTAGACCTTTACTTCAATGCATGCCGCCTGATACCCTTCCTTCGAAAATACGAGGGTATAATTTCCACTTCTTGAAATTTTAATCCTCAAGGGAGAATTTCCCGTAGAAAGAGAAGAATAGCCCTCTCCTCTAATTTCCAAGGTTAAGTTTTCCAGATTCTCCTGATGAATGGAATATGCATAAAATATAGAGTAGGCGTTTTCGATTATATTGGTAGGACCACGCACAAATATAGGCCTTTTTTTCACTTTTATATTCACCGAAGATGTATAGTGAAGAAGAGAGTTGCTCACTGTGGCCTTTAATGTATAATTCCCTGGAATTTTCGGAGCTTTTATCTCCAAAGATACGGTTTTTTCTGTGTAAACTGAGATATTGCTATATTTTATTTCCCTGCCATTCCAAAATAAAGTGAGATCACAGTTTCCTACATTTATCCCCATGTTTTTTATTTTTGCAGACACATTTATGCTCTCCCCAATATAGCTCTCACTCGTTACATTCAAATTCACAGTAAACTTCGGAGATTTCGGATCCATAAATTTTTTCAGCATAACTTGATTTTTGCTCTTTATCCTTATTATGGAAATCTCATCATTTCCTATCCCTGCAAGTTTTCTCGCAGTGCTCAGATCCACTATTATTTCATCATCTGTTGGAGAATCACTTTTATAAATACCAGTGATGTTTATTACGGCTAAGGAAGAAGCAAAACCTCCACGAATTGCGAGCTTCTCACCAATTTTTAAATTAAGTATTTTCTGTGCCCTATATCCAAGAAGAGCATCTCCGTAATCATGTGGCATTTCCCCCTCTATTATTTTTCCTCCTTCCAAAGAGAGTAACTTGGAAAATATCACACCGCGAATTGTAACTGCCTTATTTGCTATGGTTGTGAATACAAAAATTTCCGGGCTCACACTTTCCACATAACTCATATTCTCAAGTCCATAGGCAATGTTTATGTCAAGATTGCTTCTTAAAGGATTTTTATCGGTGGACGAGGTCAGAACATAGATATCTTTTTCACCCATTATTTTATCAGGCATCTGGGCAATGGACACTATGGAAACGAAAAGTGAGGTGAAAAGAATGAGAAGAATGAATACTGGTATAACCGTATTTTTTTTGATTATCATGGGAGAGCACCCCCCATTCCACGCAGTATTTCTATTTTAACTGCCCTGCGAATGGGTCCTATGGAAGCCAGAAGAGCGCCTATAACTGCAATGATCAAATCCAGGAGGAAAACTTCTGGAGGGATATATATTGTAAAGTATGTGGAAATTCCAAATAGAGGAGGAATGAAGGTACTCATAAAATAGGAGATGACAACTCCTAAAGAAAAGCCGAGCACCATGCCCGAAAAACCTATAAAGAGAGAGCGAAGAAGGTATATTCCGACAATATTTTTATTTGTGGAGCCTAATGCCTTCATAATCCCTATCTTTCTCACATTTTCCCGTATCTCCATATGGAGCAGTGTATTAGTAAATATGTATATTACAACTATTGCTATAAGCTCTAAGAAAAGGAGATCCCAAGTAATTTGCTCCACTGTTTTCTGATAAAAACTATTGAAGGTTGTCATGCTGTAAATTTCATAACCCTCAATCTCTATTTTTTCCTTCACAATTATAAAGTTCACATAGCCGGTTATATTTATTACAAAGGATGAATTTGCGATCACCCAATAGTCTGGGAAAAGATCAAAAGAGATCCTATTACCAACTTTCATCCAGGCACTTCCATTACTCCAAGAAATGATTACATTTTCCCCATCTATAGAAAGCTCTTTACCCAATATTATTTCATCCTTGCCACATAAGTATTTTTTCCCTAGAAGATGAGATGGGTCATAGATACCTGCCATATAGGTGCTCCTATTTCCAATTTTCACAGGAAGCATGCTCACATACACACCGTGCTTCCCCACAAGATTTTTGGATACCCTGCTCTTTAAAAAATCTGGAGAAGAGGAAATAATGTAATATTTTGATTCGAATCTTTCTGCAAGCTCTCTGTTGCTCACCTCAAAACTGTAAATTGTGACAGTTACCGAGGTCAGGAACATCACAACTATTCCTATAGACAAGATGGTGAGCTTTGAACGCTTGTGCATTGAAACAACATATCGAAGAGGAGCAAGCATTTAATGAGTAAAAAATATATAGAGATATTAACTTTACTCTCTGTGAGCTATCTTGAAGCGATAAATATTCATAAAACATATGGGATGCGCAAAATTTTAAATGGCGTAAATTTTCGAGCTAGTGATGGAGAAACGGTTATCATCCAAGGTCCCTCTGGAGCGGGAAAAACTACACTTCTAAATATCATTTCCGGAATAGATCTCCCAGATAAAGGAGAGGTGAGCCTTAATGGGATAAATATAGTTAGAATGGATGAGGATAAGAGGGCAAAGCTCAGATTGAATAATATAGGCCTGGTTTTTCAGGAAAGTACTTTAATAGAGGATCTGAATATCCTAGAAAACATTGCGCTTCCACTTAAATTGGCAGGAAAAAGATGGAAGGAAAAAGTAACAGAGCTAGTTCGGTATCTGGGAATAGAGAAATTAAAATATGAATATCCGCATTCTCTAAGTAGGGGTGAGAAGCAGAGAGTGGAGATAGCCAGAGCACTAGCAAATGATCCACAGATATTAATTCTCGATGAGCCAACATCCAATCTCGATGATCTCAATGCCTTTAAAGTTATGGAGCTTTTACAGAAAATCAGAAAGGATATGGGTACCTTGATAATAATTGCAACCCATGATGTGAGAATTACCAATATTGGGGAGAAGCACTATTTTTTAAAAGAGGGTAAGCTCTATGAAGACTAAAAATATTTTTGCAATTCTTACGATAATATTCTTTGCTCTCTATTTCCTACCATTTACATTGGTTAAATTTTTCTCTACTCTCTTCATTCTATTATTCTCACCAGGCTATTTTGTACTTAAAATCTACAAAGATGTTAAAAAGGAGGAGTATTTTCTTGTGCCTGTGATAAGCTTAGGGATAAGCGGGCTCGTGGCTGTTATTTTATCTTCTCTTTCAATTCTTTCCAGCCAGAATATTCTCCTTACAGTGGGAGCAATCATACTCATAGCTTATATCTTCTCAAAGTCAGGTAAAGTGGAAGATGCAAGCTCTGAAAAGAAAGCGATGAAAGCAATAACAGTTCTTATAATCCTTATGCTTATCACAGCAGGTGCATGGCTCTTTAGAGAGTTTTCCACGAATCCAAAAAAAGAGGTGGACATTGCAATTCAGAAATGGCCTTTGAATGCATCCACCAATACCACATTGCTCTTTGTGATATATGTAAAAAACTGGGATTGCCCTGGAGAGAATTTCACAGTGGTATTCTCTTTGAATAATCAGACTGTGGAGAATAGAAGCTTCTCTCTCCATCCGGGTGAGTTAAAATATTTGTATTTTAATGCAATCGCACACTCAGCAGGAAAAAATCTAGCATCCTTTGACCTCTATATTGATGGAAAATACTACACCAATGTTCATATTTATTTTGAGGTCTCATCCTGATGGTTACAGTTTTATACTTTCAATTCTTACTCATTTCTATGCCCAAGATGGGAGGTGGCGGCGATGAGCCGCCACCTCGATGTGAAACTGATTCGCGAAACCCTAACTGCCCTTCTTTTGGCTTTAATAGCTGATAGTATAGCGGGATACATAATGAATAGGTATATTGAAATCTTTCGTCTTATACCAGGACTACTTATGATTGTTCCCGCACTTATTGATATGCGAGGTAATATTTACGGGGCGTTTATAGCCAGATTGAGCTCTAAATTGCATCTTGGGGAGATCAAGAATCTTCGAGATAAAAAGGTAAGAATTGGAGTAAAGAGTGTTCAATCTCTTGCATATTCCACCGCACTTGTTGTGGGGATATTTGCGGGAACTTTTGCCTTTCTCTCCACCGGAAAATTGATATATGTGCTCTTCATCCCCGCTATAATTCTCACAACCAATTTTTTCACTACCTCAATATTAAGCCCTTTAACCGCCTTCATAGGAATTAAGAGTTATCAAAGGGGATGGAACCCCGATAATGTTGGAGTTCCTCTCATTTCTAGCATAGGGGATCTGGTAAGCGTACTTTTCATAATTGCCGTTGGCTATATTTTTTTCTTCATTTTCCATATACCCATCTTAATAGTTGGCATTT
>JAGHBQ010000184.1 GCA_021160945.1 Thermoplasmata archaeon | reverse complement strand
TGAAATTCATAAATGATGAGTCTCACAGGGCGAGCATGAGACTTGCAGAAAAGAGGGGAGTGTTCCCCGCTTGGGAGGGCAGTGACTGGTGGGCTAAAGGAATAAGAATAAGAAATGCAACCACCACCACAATAGCTCCCACAGGTACCATAAGCATAATTGCTGGCACCTCTTCAGGTATAGAGCCTTTATTTGCCATTGCTTTTGTAAGAAAAGTCCTGAATGGAGAAGAATTGCTTGAGATTAATGAGCTCTTCGAGGGAGAGATAAGAAAAAGGGGACTTTATTCTGAAGATCTCATGCTCCAGATAGCAAAATCCGGAAGTATACAGAATCTTGATCTTTCAGAGGAACTGAAAAGATTGTTCAGAACCGCGCATGACATAGCTCCAAAATGGCATGTTGCAATGCAGGCAGCCTTCCAGAAGTACGTGGATAATGCGGTTAGCAAGACAGTAAATCTGAGCTCTGAAGCTTCTCCCGATGAAGTCAACGAAGTTTTCATGCTAGCATATCAATTGAAGTGCAAGGGAATAACTGTGTACCGAGATAAAAGTAAAAAGGAACAGGTAATAGAGAAAGCAGATAAAGCCATTGAGAATTTGCTGAAGAGAAAGGAGAAGGAGATACTGCAGGTAAAGCTGTTCCCTGAAGAATACCTGAAAGTGGAGGCAACAGAAAATGCAGCTTGTAGAGAGGGTACCTGTGATTGAGGGATCTATATGTATCTAACCAGAGAAGAGGAGAGAATATTGGAGGGAGAGGAAGGAGAGATTCTTGCTAAAATGATGGAAATCCTTGTAAAGGTAGGGGAAATTTATCATGCTGATAGATTGATTCCCATAACTTCAGCCCAGATTTCAGGAGTATCCTACAACACGATAGGAGATTCTGGGCTTCATTTTCTCAACTCTCTAAAAGGCGCTAAGGTGAGAGTACTCACCACCCTTAACCCTTTAGCTTTTGATGAGCGATATTTGTATGAGCTTGGAGTGGATGAAAAAACATACAATAAGCAGATGGAGATCATCAAAGCATATGTGGATATAGGAGTAAAAACTACCGCCACTTGCACTCCTTACTATTTTGATAACATTCCAAAATTTGGTGAGCACATAGCCTGGGCAGAAAGTTCTGCAGTAATTTATGTAAATTCTATTATTGGCGCGAGAACCAACAGAGAAGGCGCGATTACTGCCCTAGCCTCTGCATTAATCGGCAAGACACCGAATTATGGACTTCATTTAGAGAAAAAAAGAAAGGCAACTCATCTTGTAGAGCTCGATTTTCAACCTGAGGGAGAGGAATATCCTCTCCTTGGATTACTTTTGGGAGAACGAGTGAAAGGAATACCGTATCTTCGCATAGGTGGAAATTACGATGATTTTAAACTTATGGGTGCAGCAATGGCTGCATCGGGAAGTGTGGCCATGTACCATGTGGAAAATTTTACTCCTGAATACAGAAAAGCCTTACATGATGATGTAGAGAGAATATTCATTGAAAGAAAAGAGTTGGAAAATAATGCAAGTTGTGAGGATGTAGAGCTCGTTGCCATAGGTTGTCCCCATGTTTCACCCTCAGAGTTAAGAAGAATCGCAGATTACTTGAAAGGAAAGAAAAAAAGAACGGGTGTGGAGCTGTGGATCTTCGTAGCCAGAAGTGTTAAAGAAAGATATCCTGAACTCATTCGGATGATAGAAAATTTTGGAGGAAAAGTGATGGTAGATACCTGTGTTGTTGTAAGCAATGCCGGAAAAATATATCACACGATAGGGACAAATTCTGGTAAGGCGGCGTTTTATCTTGCTAAGGAGAAATTTGGTGGGGCAAAAGTTGTGGTTCGCGATCTCTACACTCTTCTTAGGAGCGTGGTTCAATGATTTTGCGTGGAAGAGTAATTGTTAGAGGCAAAGCAGAGGGGTATGTGGTTAAATGTGACAAACCCGTGGTAATTTTGGGAGATATAAATGAAAGAGAAGGGACAGCATGTGGAAAGAGTGTAGTGAACAAAATTTTTGTATTTCCATGTGGTGCTGGAAGCACTGTAGGCTCTTACACAATCTACGGTCTCCGCTATTATGGAAATGCCCCTGCAGGTATGATCCTTCAGGAAGCCGAGACAATAGTCACTGCAGGTGCTATAATAGCAGAAATACCCACTGTGGATAGAATAGAGATCTCTAAAATAAAAGAGGGGGATTATGTAAGAATGGAAGATGGAATAGTGGAAATTATATCCTCCCGTCCACATAGTTAAGGATCTCACCCAAAGTTTCTTCCTCTATTTCTTCCACGTTGAAAATAAGGAGTGAGGAAGTGGACTTGACCATTTCCTTCAGATCCATAAGAAATTCTTTAATTTTCTCTATATCATTTATCACAAGAAGAAGATCAAAACAATCCATCAGAATAAGTTTTGTTTCTTTTCTCACCAATTTGGAGAGCTCCCCTTTCAGCCTCTTCAGTTCTTTGGGTTTAATACTATGACCCAGAGGAACATAGGAAATCCATATTATCTGAATGTTCTTCAATCCGTAGAGTTTTCTGGCATTTTCGGGATTCTCTTTAGTGACCAGAATTTTTTTCTCATCTTTCAGCTCGGAAGGGATGTGAGTAAGCAATCTTTGAAAATCTCCCATGAAGAGATAGATGTGCCCTTCCTCAATCTCTTTGCTCTCTTCCAGTTTTACTTTAATCGGCGCGCCACACCTTGGGCAAAAAATATCCTCTTCGCTGATTTCTGTATTGCAAAATGGGCAGAAATTTTTCTCCCCTATTTTTTTGGACTTGAAAGCATGCGTGTAAAGAAAATCTTTTATTTTGCTCGCCAAAGAAAGTGAAAATCCGGGAATCTCTGCAATTTCAGCTACTGGAGCCTGCATAAGTTCATAAATGCTACCGTAGCCCATATGGAAGAGCGTTTCTGCTTTATTCTTGGCAATTCCTGGTATGCTCATAAAAGCTTTTATCACCCATTTTTTAAATAAGGGATTTATAGCAATAGTAATCCTATGGTTTAAAACAGGCCAAACTACAACATATGCATATTCTCTATATTTAAAATCAATATTCCTTATTCTGCACCTGCCTCTTATTTCTTCAGCATAAACTCTAATCTCTCTTATTATTTTCTCATCTCCAGAAATGCTGACATCTATCAAATCATCATATTCGAGCTCCAGGTCCTTACGCATAAAATTTATTCTTCTCACAATTTCATTCACGAATCTCAATCTCTCTGTTGAAATGTCTCTCTCCGTGAGAACATAAAGTGGTCCATATTGAGTATCCAGTTTAACATAGCCCTGTGGCATTTTCTCCACATATCGCAGCATGTTTGGTGTGATTTTTATTATAAAACCTTCAACGCCTAAACTATAGCCTCCTTTGTTCATAGCATCCATTATCTCCTTGACATTTTTCCTCCTTAAAAGAAAAGCTATCTTACTCGCCAGAGCCCTATAGGATTGACTTATAGCTTCCAAATTCGGCACTATTTCAATCTCCATTTCCTCCCATCTTTCAGTTGGGTTAAAAAAGAGAATATTCTCCATCTTCATAATACCCGAAGTGAAATAACTAATCTCATCTGCATGATCTGATACAAAGAAAACTTTCTTGATTGGCTCTCTTCTCGGTATTCCATTCTCTCTTCGGTATCTTCTTATAGCTTTAATTATATCCTTCACAATTTCCATACTTCTCTCTTTTCT
>JAGHBQ010000040.1 GCA_021160945.1 Thermoplasmata archaeon | reverse complement strand
CATCTGATACCTGAAATCCTTCTTTCTCCTCTCTATTTCATAAAAGATCTCTTTCCACCCTGAGAGTTTTGCAAGAGGACAGTTTTCTTTTGAATAGCTTACATTCTTAATTTTTGCATAAATTTCTATTTCTTTGTCGCCCACAAGGTAAAATGGTCTTATTTTGGGAAGTAACTTGAGGTGCTCAGAGGGTAGATAAGGAACCAATTTTTTATTCCAGGGGTAATTTTTTCCCAGAATATTCTTAGTAAAAAATTCCAAAAAATCATCCATATTATGACCTGTTGCCACAATCTTAGCTCCACTCTCCCGGGGTATTCTGTTCATAAGATATCTTTTCACGGTGCCACAAGCAGAACATGGCTTTCTTTTTATGGCTCCTATGGATAAACCGTATTCTTCACGGAGATTTGTTACTATGAGCTCAATACCTAATTTTTTAGTATACTCTCTTATCAACTCTTCAATAAGAGTGGAATACTCACCTATCCCTAGGTTAATATGATATCCCGTAATCTCATATTCTTTCTCCCAGAGATAATGGAGAAGAGCCATGCTGTCCTTTCCCCCGCTTAACGCAACCCATATATCATTTCGGGGCATGTATTTTCTCAGAATTCTATCTACCCTACGAGAAAATAGTCGAAGAAAACAATCCTCGCATAGCCACATTCCGAATGCATAAATCTTTGCCTCTCTTCGGCAGAGCTTGCACTTCATATTATCTTAGGGTGGCGGCGCAGGTGGTCCAGGCTGAGAGGGCGGTGCCTGTTGATACATCAGGCTTTTTTCCAGTTCATCGAGCTCTACATGCACCACTATTAAAAGTATGCCTACGATCACACCGAAAATTATACTAAGCACACCCCATATCAGTACGTTGTCTCTAAGTTCCCCATATCTCCTGCTGTTCACCATTCCTGTGAACTCATCCATTTTCATGTAGAGAAGAAGATTTACTATTCCTGAGGCCACCAAGTAGATAGCCGCCCCTATGCTCCCTGTAAATCCATACCAAACAGCAGCGAGAAGAAAAAGAATACCAAGAACAAGCGCGAGGATCTTTGAAATCCGTAGAAGATCTAAAATCGTTCTTACTTTGGAGGACTCTCCAATAGCTGGCGATGGAGGCACGGTATCCATATTTAACTTAATCTATCCTAACTATTTAATCATTTTGTTAGTATCTTCCTCTCGCTTCCCGTATTTCCTTGGCATATATTCTAATAATATCTCTTGCTCTGGCACCACCTCTCATAATGAATTTATCCTTAATCTTAATCTTGTGGATTGCCGCATGATGACCATTTACTTCGATGATATCTCCTATGTAAAATTCCTCATCCGGATGCGAAATTATCTCGTAGGGTACTGTTTTGCTACCCCTATTTACAGAAATCTTCACCACAACCTTATCGAATCTCTTTGCCCAAATGGTATCTATATCCTTGACCTTTGCCTTTTTAACCCTTTTACCTCCACTATCTATAGCCGTAATCTGGGAATTAATATTATTCACGGAAATTTCATCACCCACACTTAAAATATCTTCCTCTAACTTCACAATTTTTTTAACTTCGCTTTTATTTCTCCAGCTCCATATAACCCTTAATTCTTTCATCTTCTCCTCTTCAAAAAATTTTCTGTACACATACCCACAATTTTTACATTTTAGAGTATACTCCACACCATTTTTCATACTCTTCATAGATAGTATTTCCTGTTCGGTTTCCTGATTGCAGTTTGGACATACAAGTTTCATATCCCTTAAATCACATCACCTTTCTAAATTTTTTCCTTTTATGAGGCAAGATAGCATAAATTATAAATATTGGTTATAACTATGCCAAATTATGACAGGGGAAAAAGGTAATAAAAAATATGGATTGATGGAAGTAGTGAAAGTCTCAGAGACCAAAAATGGACAATTTAGGATTACCCTGAAAAAGAGGATTGCCCAGGAGCTAAACATAAGAGGCACAGACTACTTGGTTTTTCTCAAGAACGACAGAGGAGAGATCGTGGTTAAGAAACTGAAACTCAAGGACATGAGCTTTGAGGAGTAAGTCTCTTATTTTTAAATATTTATCTCAATTTTTTAAATAATTTTTTTATATTAGAATGAAACTCCCTTTTTCGTGCTTAAAAAGTATCTTGATGAATATGGCCTGGATTCGGAGCTTTCAGAGAAAATAGTTGATAAATTTAAGAGTGTGAATTCTTTTTTGAAGGCAGAAGATGAAATGCTATCCAAATTACTAAATCTGGATTTAGAAAAAATAAGAGAACTCAAGGAGTATGTGAGAGAAAGAAGCGGTAATCAACTCATAAATGATTTTCTAGTAAGATGGGGGCGTGTAAGCTCACAGGAAGATCTAGAGAGAGCCTATGAGGAGTATCAAAAATTGAGCAAGCTTTATCCAAGATCTCCAGTTATATGGGGGATAAAAGGGGAAATTCTTGAGAAGCTCAACAGGAAAAGGGAGGCCATAGAAGCCTACAAAAAAGCCTACTCTCTTCATGTGGAGAGGGGTGAAATACCTCCTCCAGAGTTAGAGAGAAAAATAAAGGAAAATGAGAAAAGAAAAACAATTTACTCAGAGGTACCTAATAGATTATCATTTAGCAACGGTATGATAAATGGATTCAAAAATGGGTTAATAAATGGCACGGGTCTTGTTAACGGTATAAAAGGCAGACCTCCCTTACCGGAGGAGAAAAAAGGCCCATGGAGATTTATGGTTTCAATTATTATTATTCTTCTAATAATTTTCGCACCCCTTATGACCACGTTTCTATTGGAAAAGCAGTATATTTTCAGGGTTGATGGAAATTTTGAAGAATGGAAAGTTGGCATACCCTATTATGGACTGAAAAAAGCCACTGAAGACATAAATATTGAGTTTATTAAATTTCATTCTGGGGATAATGGCATATATTTTTATATCAAAACAGCAAATGAGCCTTTCAACAAAACTTCCGGCTTATATATTTTCGTGGATACAGACAACTCCACGCATACTGGCTATCTTGTTGGTAACATAGGGGCAGATTATATGGCAGAAATTTATGGGTGGAATTCTACTCTGAGAGGAAAAGCCCTCTACTACTTTAATTCCTCCGAACAGCATGACTTTGCAGGATTCCACTATATGCATTCTATTCCCGCAGTGTTTAAAAAGAACAGCTTGGAAGGATTTATGGAAATTCCAGCATCCCAATTCTGTGCTCTAGTGATCTCATACAATTACAGATTCTTAGAGGACATTGCCCCATGCGTATTCTACGGAAAAAGAACTTTGCTGGTGGAGGAGTCTGCAGATGGTGAAGTATTAACCCTTTATGAGAGAAATCAGCTTCTCAAACTTCACATTACCGGAAAGGGTATAATCAAGGGTATGGTGTTTAAAATAACCGGTACTGCCAATATGAAGGATCTTAAATTTTACCTCTATGCAGATAATGGGGACGATATGTTTGATGCTCAAGATACATTTCTATCTACTGTTTCTTATATGCTCAACGATAAGATAATTTTCGACAATCTAAACATTAATGTTTCTAATACTACGCTATTCCTCGTTGTCACACCCCTGGACTCTGTGGAAAAAACAGTAAGGGCAGAGATACAGAAAATTGATACCAGCATGCCATATTATCTCCACTCTGCAATCCTTCAGGCCTCTTATATCGGAAAAATACCCTCCACTCCTTATATTGACGGAAGCTTTGCGGATTGGAAAAATACCCAAAAAGATGCTGCCTACGATGTGCAGTTTTCAGGCGAAATAGAGATTTTAAATGCGAATATTGATTTGCTAAACTATTCCGCTTACAATGCCCACTCTTTATTACTGTATCTCCAGGTGAGGGGAAGGATTTTAGGAGGCACAGATATCCCCAAACTCAAGATACCTGCACCTCCAGATGGGGATAGAGATACAGTACCCGATAAATTTGATTTGTATCCTCATGATTTTAATAACGATGGTATACCTGATAACGAGAGCTATGTCCTCGTTAATGGGGTAAAATATCCCGATATTGATGGAGACGGCATAGCAGATTACCCCAATGGCCAGGATATGTGGCTTAACACCACCATACCTTCAAGTTTCCCAGAGCCCTACGCTGGAAGAGATGTGAGGGTGTATATAGGGCCAGTGCCTCATAGAAAGCTCTACGGAATGGATAGCATAACAATTTATGTGAACTCCGATGGAAACAAGAGCACCGGTTTCTCGCTGCCCCAGTATCTATTTGGTGCAGAATATAAAATAGAATTTGTGGGTAGAAATGGGAAAATATATGAGTCCTCTCTTTGCTCTTTCCACAATGGAAGCTGGGATATGGTAAGAGAGCTTAATCCTTCTTATTATGCTCCAGGCTATCATGCCATAGAAGTGAACACCACGCTTCCTAATGGCAATGTTCTTATAACTCTATCCGACTGGAAAGAGGACAGGGATGTTAGCGATATATACATTTCGCCCACTACTAAGTTCTTTGAGTCCAAGAATCTGAGCTTTATTTATCAAAAGATAGGAGCAAAATTTGATTGCTCTGTAAATTCCAAAAAAGGGTTTGGAGAGATTTTGAAAAGCTCTATTAAACTAAAAGCAGTGTTTGGAGAAGATGTTCTCGTCTCCAACATACCTAATTCAAATAAGAGAGATGAGACATATCCATCCATAGTCAGAACGGAGAATACACTATGGGTAACCTGGAGTTTTGAAAGGGGAAATGGGAATCATGATATTGCGGTTGCATATTCCATAGATGATGGCAGTACCTGGGAAGGCTGGAGAATATATGGAAATAAAACTTTTGATACCATAAATCCTGTAATTGTAAAAGATGCTTATGACAACCTTTTCATTTTCTTTGAAAATCATACCTCCGGAGCATACTTCCAGTATCTCTATCATCCAAACGGCGAAGCTCCAGGAAATTGGATTTTATATGGAATTTCATCTATCCCCTGGGAAAATGTGTATAATATCTCTGCAGCTGCATATTCTAGCAATATCTATGTGGTATTTGAATATCATAATAGTTCTTCCAATTCAACTATAGGATACCTCTATACCATGGATGATGGAAATACCTGGCATGTTCCTCTTGTGTTTATCACCTCTTATTGGCTCGGTCATCCATCTGTAACAATTTCCACAGGCTCAAATCCCAGGGTGTTTATTGCGTTTGATTACTCTTACAATACATTGCTGGGACTATGGGGTATTGCAATTTTAAATAACAGTAGAATTGGCAATAATTCATGGGAGGAGCAAGACTATTGGTTTTTCCTCTTTTCTTACAAATATCCATCCATTTATGCATCTGGAGATAATATCTATGTTGTTTGGGAAGGTAGATTCATAATCTTTAATTGGGATCTCATATTCCTAAAGTCCACAGATAATGGCTTAACCTGGAGTGATCCCACGATTATAGAGAATGCAGCCACATGGGATGATGAAGAATATCCCTGGGTAGTTGCTAATGGCCAGGATGTTTACATCTTCTATCTCAACTCCACAACGGGATACATATGTATGGTAGAATCCCACGATAGAGGTGATACCTGGAGCGATGTATTTCCTGTAAGCGACGAGGGCAGTGGAGAGGATGGCAGTGGAGAGAACATATACCGTACTGTGTCAGCAATTTATTCTGGTGGAAAAGTTTATGTGGTCTGGACGGATAAGAGGAATGGCAATGATGATATCTACTTTGATAAAGTGCCGGAGTTCAACGCGATGTTACCCCTCATATTTATAATGGCCATAGTGTTAGTAAGAACTAGAAAAAGAAAGCAGTGTCAAAATCAATAAAAATAGGAGGGGGAAGGATTTACTCCCTCTTCATCTCGATTTCGATAGAAGAAACATTGGTTTCTCCCTTCTCACCCTGAAGGGTCTCTGTGCCAATCTTTATCTCGCCATATTTCAGGCTTGGTACAAAGCGGTTGCGCACAATCTCGGCAACATCTACGGCCTTGCTTATGGCCTTTCCTCTCGCCTTCAAAATCACGCTATTCACGCCGCTGTTAAACTGTGTAACCACAGCAAGTACATAGTTCATTGTTGGCTTCTTTCCCACGAATACAACGTTTTCCTCTGCCATTTTTCATCGCCTCCTTTTTTGGTATGTGAGGAATAGGATTTGTATATTTATATTTTTCCCGTATGGGCATGGAATTTTCCGATTATCACTAGTTAACCCTCATTTTATTTTTCTACCGGAAATTCATTTGGCTCATAATCCTCTAAGCGGTTGTTCAAGAAATTATCATATCCCTGAAGATCCAAGAGGCCATGTCCACTGAGATTAAACAGTATCGTTTTCTTCTCTCCAATTCTTCTGGCACGAATTGCCAGATCCACTGCAGCTTTAATGGCGTGGGCACTTTCAGGTGCAGGTAAAACACCCTCACTTTTTGCAAAAAGCACTGCAGCATCGAAAACCTCACGCTGATGATATGCGAGAGGTTTTACTATTTCATTGTTTATCAATACGCTGAGTGTAGGTGCGAGACCATGGTATCTCAAACCACCAGCATGAATTGGTGGCACATAATATGTGTGTCCCAGGGTATGCATTTTTATCTTGGGAGTTAATCCACCACTGTCACCGTAATCATAAGTGTAGATTCCTCTGGACATACTGGGTGCAGCTCTTGATTCCACAGCATATATTTCATATTCGTCCTTTTGTTGCAGAATATCTCGAATAAATGGATAGGCAAATCCAGCAAAGTTGCTTCCACCACCAACACACCCCACAAGTATATCAGGTTCTTCACCAATTTTTTCCATTTGCACTCTGGTTTCCTCTCCTATGATCGTCTGATGCATGACAACATGGTTGAGAACGCTTCCAAGAGAGTATCTGGCCTTTTCATCTTTCAAAACGTCCTCTATGGCCTCGCTTATGGCTATTCCCAAACCTCCGGGATGCTCTGAATTCTCCTTCAGAAATTTTCTCCCCACCTCGGTTCTGTTACTCGGTGAGGGATACACTTCAGCTCCGTACACATTCATCAATATCTTTCTGTATGGTTTTTGAAAATAGCTTGCTCTGGCCATGTAGACGCGAATTTTCAAGCCCAGTAAAGAGCCGGCCACAGACAATGCAGTTCCCCACTGTCCTGCACCGGTTTCTGTGATGAGTCTCTCTATCCCTTGTTTCTTAGCATAGTATGCCTGAGCAATAGCGGTGTTTATTTTGTGGCTTCCTGTTATGGTTTCTCCCTCATATTTGAAGTATATTTTTGCAGGAGTGTTGAGCTCTTTCTCAAGATTATTTGCACGATAAATGGGTGTGGGTCTCCCTATCTTTAAGTACATCTCCCTCACTTGGAAGGGAATCTCCACATATCTATCCGAACACATCTCCTGTTTCACTAGTTCTTTGACAAATATTCTCTCAAGTTTTTGAGGCTTGACGGGCTCATTGGTTTCAGGATCCAGAGGTGGCGGCAAAGGTTCCGGAAGATCTGGCAGTATATTGTACCATCTTTTTGGTAATTCATCCACATCCAAAATAGATTTCATTTTTTCACCTCCAAAAATCATGCACCCTCTTAATAGATTATTCTCCACAAAGCCAAACGCACTCACTCCTTATCGTTGGACGCATAGAATTGTTTATATATCTCCTTTATAAAATCCTTTGGCCTGAAAAAACTGGCTAAAAATAAAAATGGGAGAGTTAGCTCTTACTTCTATTCTCTTTCCACTTTGCCCAGAAATAGAGGAATGTAGGTAAAATGAACACCGAAAGAAGGAAGCTATAGAATATGGATATAGCTGAAATCTCTCCAAACTGGCGTATAGGTGGCATAGATGACAGACCAAGGGTTCCAAAGCCAGCCATGGTTGTAGCTGCTGCACCGAATACAGAAGTACCTGTATGACGAACTGTCTTTTTGAGAGCCTCGAGTATGTCCTTCTCCTTTTCCCAGTCCTCTAGAAATCTGTGAGTAATGTGTATGGCATATGTTATTCCCAATCCAATGGTGAGAGAAGTTATGGTCACTGTGACAACATTGAAGCTCATTCCCATAAAATACATGGTGCCAAGAATCCACAATAATGATATTATTACCGGGAGCATAGTAATGGTCCCAAGTACATAGCTTCTCTTCTCTAAGAAGAAAATTACAGTGAGCACGATTAGGGACGCTATTAAAGTTATTATGAGAGAATTCCACTGGCTTCCCTGCAGGAGATCAACGATATGATATGTTAGAAGACCAGTACCTGTAGGTATAACTTTTATGCCTATATCTTTTAAGGGTTTAATATCCTCGTTTATTTCCTTCGACAAAATGCGATATTCCTTATCGGTATCTGCGTAGCTTCTCACTGTTATGAGCATAATATCAAACTCACCATCCTTATTTTTATGAAGCAATCTTTTACCTTCATCTGTGTTGTCATAGAGCCACTGATATATTTCTTCTATGTTCTTATCGGGCATTCCATCGCCATTGGTATCGTTCTCCAGCACTATCCGGGCGAAGGTTGTGTTCTTTTCCTTCACCTCCTCAATTAAAGTGTATATACTCTCTGATTGCGGATAATCTACTAGCTCATCATCCTTTAGATTCTCCATGGTGGCTTTCACCGCTTCCAAAACAGATGGTGCTGTTATATCACCTTCTACCAGCACATATTCATCATTGAGTGCAGAGCTGTTAAAATTATTCATCATAAACTCTATGGTGTGAGAGATTTCCAGATTGCTGGGTAGAAAATCCTTCACATCGAAGGTGGTATCCAAGTTCATTCCTCCATAGGCAGCAACTAAACTTACTGCTATCACTATTGCCAGGACCACATGACGATGCTTCTCAGCACCCACTGCACCTGTAGCCATGATCTTGTTGAGAAGAATAACACCAGAACCTTCCCTCTCTTTTTCCTTCTTTATTTTCAGTTTCCCCCTCTTCTCTCTTCTGGAATCAATTAGAATCTTCACTGCAGGAATAAATGTGGTGAATATCACAAAGGCACCAAATATGCCAACAGCATTCATTACACCAAAGTTGGCGACGGGTGGAATTGGAGATGACACATTAGAAAGGAAAGCCACTATTGTTGTAATTGTAGCCAAGATTAAACCCATGCCGAGATGGGTTATCATCTCTTCCATAGCCTCTCTTACATGCCTTCCCTTTCTTAATTCTTCGCGGTATCGAAGAATTGTATGTATGGCATAATCTATTCCAAGACCTACCAGTAAAACGGCCACTGTGGTAACTATCTGATTGAAGTTATAACCTACCATGACGCCAAATCCATAGGCCCAGAGAATTGCCATTCCCAAACCTAGAAGTCCAAGGAAGGTGTCCAAAATGCTTCTAAATGTAATTGTAAGAATTATTATTACAAGTAGCACTGAAACTGGAAGGAGAATATTAAAGATCTCGTTAGCTGTTTTCTCAGTAGCCTTGGAGATAAGGGAGGAGCCCATAACCATCACTTTTCCATGAACGGGAGTGGATAAGACCACATTCTGAACTTTTTCCTCCAGCATTTCCATTCTATCGCTATGCTCTTCTTGAGACTCGCCAGGAAGATAAGTGCTGTTCAGCATCACTATCATCATGGCTGCCTTCGCATGGTTTCCTGCGAAATCTTTGGAGAACATACTTTTAAGCTGTGAGGAGAGCTGGCTCATCATCGTTGCAAATCCTCCTAAACTTGGAAGATAGGAATTGAAATAGGAGAGTCCAGAAGACGCATTGCGAAACATAGAACTCATATTTTGGTAGATGAGCAAGGAAGATTGAATGGATTGATTTCCTGTGGTTTGGTACACAAATTCCATATGGGCGATCAATGAGTCAAGAGATTTTCTCACTTTCTCCATCTCAACAAGAGTAGAATTTACCACTGGAATTGCGGAATCAACCGTGGAAATAAAATCGCTGGGATCATAGCTCTCCATTTTCCCTATTGTGCCCACAATATCGCTGTTGCTCATGTTTTCAAGAATGGCCATTTCTTCCTTTACAGTTGGTTCAAAATTGGGCATGTCCATAGAAATTTCAGGCATTTTCACATCCATCTCAGGTATTTGACCCATCTGCATAAATTGCATTTCCCGTAGAAACATATCCTCTATTTTATCCTTGTATATATCGCTCACCGATGAATCAAAAGCATGCTTCAGGTTGTAAAATATTTGAACGGTAGAGCTTACGCCACCTTGTGAGGAAGAGGTCATCATCTCCATTTCCATGTTAAATATATTCACAGCAAAATTTCCTGTTATTGGAGAGTGCAGAAGAACATAATCAAGGTCAGAAAGCATTCCAAAAAACCAGTTAAGGTATGTGGAGCTTTCCATGGCATTCAGGGCTTCAAGAATTTCTTTTTTCGTATGCTCCATATCTTCCATCTGCTCAGAAAGCATATTTTTCATAATCTCTATCATGCTAACAGTTTCTATGGTAGTACTATTATTTATCATCATTTTTATGTTTTCCAAGTTCTCTTTAAGCATCTGAACTCCTTGATAATTCTCCACAAAGCTACGACAGAGCATAAGTGTGGTGTTCCCTTCATACAATAAGTCATATCCTATCTGTCTGTGCTTATCCCAAGTATCTAATGTCTCTAAAAACATCCTCCACAACTCTTTTTCCTCTCCCTGAGTATAAGGTATAAGCGAGTTGAGAGCTTCTCTGAGAGCTTCTACATCCTCCTGCTGTACCTGGTTATTCTCATATTTATTCAAAAATGCAGAAAGGGTATCATTGACCTGCTGATAATAGGGAAGCAGTGAGCTCAACATCATTATCTCATGTGAGCTCTGATTTATCAGTTGATCTAGGAGTAAAATGGCAGTATCATTTAATCCAACCAGCAGAGCGTTTTCTGTGGAATTGAGAGCTTGAAGTATCTCGGCGCTCTGATTAATGGCCATTTCCATACTGCTGGCAGAGTGGTGCATGGCTGTTAAAGTGAAATTGTTGAGTGTCAAAGTAAAGTATCTCACACTTATCTCCTTCTCATCTATGGGTAGAGAAGAAGACATATCTTCAAGGAATCTATTCATAAGATGAGTGGCATTCTCATCCATAACAATATTTTCTCCTGAAGTTCCGTTGATTGGAGGTGGTGTGAGAAGGGTGAGAACCTTAGATTTTATTTTGAAATCAGAGGTTGAAAGTAGGGCCTTGGTCACATTTTCAATGAGCATTTTTACTTCTGGAGAGCCTAACCCATCTGTTT
>JAGHBQ010000138.1 GCA_021160945.1 Thermoplasmata archaeon | reverse complement strand
TTTGTGGAAATGAAATATAACTTGAAGTGTTCCAGTAAACTTCTTTCTCGGAATTTTAGGAAAACAGCTATTCTTTTTTCATCAGGAGAGATTCTCAGCTCGGCTATATTTGCTTCTTTGGGAGATATTTTCTTTATTTCTCCATTCTTAATCATGTAGAGATTGTGCATAAATGGCTTAGTTTCATCTTCTGCAGCGGCATATGCAACAAGTCCATCTCTCACATCGTAGGCCACTACATCAAAATCTCCATCAGTGAGTTTTTCCACCTTTCCTCCTTTTATGGGAACACGGTGAAGATGCACTCTTGCATTATATGTAAATCCCTTGCCATTGAAATAAAAGGGGATTCTTGTAATTCTCTTTACATCATCCTTCTCTTTCTCAATCACTGGAGATAAGAAATAGACGTATTCTCCATCAATTTTTAGATTCAACAGTTTCTCTACCTTACCTATAAGCTTTGACTCTCCTCCTTTTAGGGATATCTTTCTTATCTCCATTTTTTTATCTCGAGAGCTCACATACACCAGATACTTTTCATCTGAAGTGAACCTGGGCATGCTATCCTTATCCCCGGAGGTGAATTCTCTCAAATCACCATCCCAGAGATATATACGGGAAAAATAATCGTTCTTTTTCCTGTCCATCCTTCCTACAGTAAACGCAATCAGTTTTCCAGAGGGGGATATCCTTGCATCCGCTACAAGTTTCAACTTGTATAGATCATCCAAAGTTACGCCTTTCATAATTTAATTGTATAACAGTGCAAAAAATAAACTTTTCGCAAAGAAGGGGACTACACCCCCTTTCTAAACCCCGAAGGGGCACCTACGCTACACCCTCCTTCGGAGGGCTTGCTCGTAACTAACGCTACTCGTTTCCCCTCTCTACACCCCTCCCTCTTTTGGGGGTAAAGCACCTTTTTTAAAGGGGCTTAGGGGCACCTTACGCTACGCCCTCTTTTCAGAGGGCTTGCTCGCAAGTATCATTACTCGTTTCCTTTTTCTAAACTTATCGAAAAATTTGATAACATAAAAAGAGATAAGGTCATATGGGAAATTTTCAGATATTACACTTCTCGTCGGTGAGCTCAACACAGGAGATTGCAAAGATGATTCTCAGAGAGAATGTGGTAGTGGTGGCTGATGAGCAGAGATAGGGGAGAGGAAGAAAAGGAAGAAGATGGTTTTCTCCATATGGAGGGTTGTGGATGACCATCATCTTAAAAGATTTTAACTCTCAGCTTTTGACTCTTGCCGCAGGTATTGCTGTTGCGAAAACCTTAGAAAGCTTTGGTGTGAGGTCAAAGATAAAATGGCCCAACGATATTCTAATAGAAGGAAAAAAGGTTGCTGGAATTTTAGCAGAAAAACACAAGGATTTTGTTTTATTGGGCATTGGAGTTAATCTAGAAAATGAGATTCCCGAGGAAATTAAAGATCTTGCTACCAATGTAAGAGGTGTAAAAAGAGAAGAATTTCTTTTAGCTTTTCTGGAGATTCTCGAGGAGGAGTTTAAAAAGAATAAAGAAAATATTTTGAAGGATTGGAGAGATTATGAGTGCACCTTAGGAAAAAAAGTTTCAGTTGATGATGAGCTTGTCGGAGTTGCGGCAGATATCGATGATGATGGTTTTCTAATCCTTGAGGTGGATGGAAGGAGGGAGAGGATAACTGCAGGTACTCTTCGATTCTTAGAGTAAAGATATTAATCGTGGATGCATTTAAGAGTGTATGGAGATTGGATACTGTCAGAAATGCAACATACCTATAAGAGGTGAGAGTTGTGGGATCTGTCATTCCTCACCGTCATCGTTAAAATTTCATGACTTTGGAGATATTAGACCTGCATTATCTTATGAGAGAAAAATTCTCCTCTCCTTGATCCCGTATAAAGAGATGAAGAGTTACCTGAGAAGAAGGCTCATTCTTTTATCCAAACAACCCGGTCTGGATTATCGCAAGGATGTTTTTCTTGATGGCTTTAAGTTTGGAACCCTCGAGTATATAAAGGATATCAGGTGGAGATGGAGATTCATTCCCACCGGTAAAGGTGCAGCATTAATATACCATGTTTCAAAGGTATATGATCTGGAAATACAGCCCAGGGGTCATATGAAGGGAAAGAAAATAAATAAAGAGATTGACTGTGATTGGAAAATTGCAAAAATAGGAAAATGTGTGGGGAGCGTGGTTAGAGAAGAGAAGGGATCAAAGATAAAAGATTTATACTGTCAAAATATAAAAACGAGAAAAAGGAGCAGTATAAAAGAAGCAGTGAATGGAAATATCGCGCATCTTCAAAAAATAGAAAGAGAGGCAGTGAAGAAAATTAAAAGAAGCAGAGCCAAGTATGTGGCGTTTAGCGGTGGTAAGGACAGCGAGGTTGTTCTTTACCTTGCTCATCTGGCAGGGGTTGAGAGGGCGGTTTATCTCAATACAGGTCTCGAATTTCCTGAAACTGAGAGATTCGTTTACAATTTTGCAGATTTTCTGGGCGTGGAACTTATTGAACTTCGACCCTCGAACTCTTTCTGGGATTTTGTAAAAGAAAAAGGCATTCCAACAAAAGATAGAAGATGGTGCACAAAGTATCTCAAATTAGAACAGCTGAAAAAATTAAGAGGGGTTATTTTAGATGGTTTGAGAAAATTTGAATCTCTAAGGAGATTGCATGCTCCCTCCGCAAGAAAACTGGGCTCGCTCACAACAGTTTATCCTATATTTAACTGGCTCTCTTTAGATGTATGGCTTTATATTCACTATCGTGGACTCCCCTACAACCCTCTTTATGATATGGGATTTGAAAGATTAGGCTGTTATATATGTCCCTCCATGCTAAATGCAGAATTTCATCTATTAAAAAGGACACATCCCGATCTTTTCAGAAAATGGTATGAGTATCTTCTTCATCAGGGATACTCCAAGGAAGAAATTATGGATGGTAAATGGAGGTGGGAAAACATACCTCCCAAATTGAGAAGAATATAAATAATGCCTGAGAATCAGATATACTGTGAAAAGAAAAACCAAAGCCCTCCTTTTGGTCTCTCTTCTCTCTCCCTTCATAGCGGAGGTGATAAGCGGATCTACCACTCCTGAGGAATTGCTCAAACCATTTTCATTTCCATTCCTCTGGGTTTTTTATGGATCTGGTGTGATATTAATGAGGGAGTTGTGGATAAGATTTGGCAAAAATCACACCTCTCTCATGCTTCTCAGCATCAGCTACGGAATGATAGAAGAAGGAGTTGCAGTTAAATCTTTTTTTGATCCGCACTGGGAAGATTTAGGTCTCCTGGCACATTATGGAAGATTCATGGGGTAAACATGGTATGGGCTGTATGGCTATCTATTTATCATGGCATATTTAGCATAACTATACCTATACTGCTAATGGAGATCGTATTTCCCGATTTAAAAGATAAGAGTTTATGCAATAGAAAATCTTTAATTCTCGTCTTCATTCTTTTCTCTATAGCAGTTCTCATAACTTTCTTTTTGCTAAATCCCTATTGGCCCCCTCCTTTACCTTACTTTATCGTCATTCTCTCGATTCTCCTCTTCATAGGGCTAGCCAGTAGGATAAAAGATAAAATATCCTTGAAAATTCAAGTTAAAAAGTATCCATTCCTCTGGGGATTATTTATAACCACTTCATTCTTCATTCTCTTCTTCTTTGCTCCTGCCACACCCATACCGCCCTCAATTCCCTGCATTTTGGGAATTCCTATAATATTTCTTCTATACTCTCTTCTTCCCCCGCTTGAAGTGTTCAAATTATGCAGCTTTTGATTGGCCTTCTCGCACCGTTTTTCTTCATTGATATAGTTCAGGAGATAAATGGAGTAAGAGGAATTGGTGTGGTGGGCGTTCTTACCCTCTCTCTTCTCATTCTTACCTACATAAACTCGAAGACGAAACGAAGATTATAAATATAAAAGGAACATGAAGCCTCAGGGAGATGTCCCGGATGGGGAATCCCAAGGAGGATTAAATATGTATAAACTTCCGGAGAAAAGAGCGGTCAATATGTACGGATATGTGAAAAATGCCTGGAAGGAAAGAAAAAAAACATATATTAGGGATATTCAGTGGTCCAGAATGATTCAGTGGAGAAAGGAAGGAGCCATTGTAAGAGTTGAAAGACCTACGAGAATAGATAGAGCAAGGGAGCTCGGTTACAGGGCAAAGCAGGGTTT
>JAGHBQ010000087.1 GCA_021160945.1 Thermoplasmata archaeon | reverse complement strand
TGCCCCTAAGCCCCTTTAAAAAAGGTGCTTTACCCCCAAAAGAAAAGGGGGTTTAGAAAGGGGGCGTAGCCCCCTTCGTAGGGAGGGGTGTAGAGAGGGGAACCGTAGGTGCCCCTTCTTGAATAAAATTTTTATATAGGCAGCGGTTTAGGTGCCATACGAAAGGTGATGCCAAATGCCCAATGGATTGTATACAGCGAGAAAATTAAAGGACGATCGTAAGCAGCTTCGATGGAGTGATAGATATTACAAGCGTAGAGTCCTGAGGCTCAAGGAGAAGAGTGACCCATTAGAGGGATCTCCGCAGGCTAGAGGAATTGTTATAGAGAAGGTTGGAATAGAGGCAAAACAGCCGAACTCAGCCATTAGGAAATGTGTCAAGGTTCAGTTAATAAAAAATGGTCGTGTTGTAACTGCCTTTGCTCCGGGAAATGGAGCCATCAATTTCATAGATGAGCATGATGAAGTGGTAATTGAAGGTATAGGGGGAAGATTGGGGCGTTCTAAGGGAGATATTCCCGGAGTGAGATACAAAGTAGTAAAGGTTAATGGAATATCCCTTCTCGAGCTTGTCCGTGGAAGAAAGGAGAAGCCAGTGAGGTGAGCTAAATGGAATTTCTCATTTTTGGAAAATATGACCCAAAGGAAGTTGTTGTTAAAGATCCTGGTCTGGCGAGATATATAAATCTGGAAGCTAGGCTTGTGTTGCATACCCATGGGAGACATGCCAAGAGATATCTGGGGAAAACAAATGTAAATGTGGTGGAAAGGCTCATCAACAATCTAATGCGCACTGAAAAATACACGGGGAAGAAGATGAGTGCTTACAATGTGGTGAAAAAGGCGTTTCAGATAATAGAGGAGCGAACTGAGAAGAATCCTCTTCAGGTTTTAGTTGATGCTATTCAAAATGCCGCACCTCGAGAGGAAGTTACCCGATTGAAGATGGCGGGTATAGCTGTTCCAAAGGCTGTAGATGTTTCTCCCTCCAGAAGGTTAGACATAGCACTTCGAAATATAGCTCTGGGAGCTGTTAATTCTTCTGTTAAGAATGTGAAAAGTATTGAAGAATGCCTTGCAAACGAAATAATAAAAGCTGCAAGGAATGATGTGAGCAGCTATGCTGTCTCCAAGAAGGAAGAGATAGAGAGAGTAGCTGCATCAGCACGATAATGGTGATTTAGATGGGAAGGAAAGAGGATAATATCCGAAAGGCGCTTACAATAATGAAAAATGTGGAGCTCATAAGGAACATCGGCACTGTTGCACACATAGACCACGGAAAAACGACTCTTAGTGATAATCTCATTGCAGGTGCAGGCATGATGAGTGAGGAGCTGGCAGGCAAACAACTTGTCCTAGATTTTGATGAGCAGGAGCAGGCAAGAGGAATAACTATAAACACGGCAGCTGCGAGTATGGTTCATGAATATGGGGGAAAGGAGTATCTCATCAATCTTCTGGACACTCCCGGTCATGTGGATTTCGGTGGAGATGTTACCCGTGCCATGAGGGCTGTGGATGGTGTTATCCTTGTGGTCTGCGCTGTGGAGGGTGTGATGCCACAAACCGAAACTGTTTTAAGGCAAGCCCTTAAGGAGAGGGTTAAGCCGGTACTCTTCATAAATAAGGTTGATCGTCTAATTAATGAATTAAAGCTTGATTCGGCACAGATGCAGCAGAGATTTGCCAAGATAATTACAGAGGTTAATAAATTAATAAGAAGATACGCTGAAAAAGAATTCAAAGAAAAGTGGATGGTTCGTGTGGAAGATGGAAGCGTCGCCTTTGGAAGTGCCTATCATAATTGGGCGATAAGTGTACCCTATATGAAGAAGACGGGAATTACGTTCAAAGATATTTATGAGCATCTTCGCGATGAGAGACAGAAGGAACTTGCCAAAAAAGCGCCTCTGCATCAGGTAGTCCTTGATATGGTTATTCAGCATCTACCTAATCCTGCTGAAGCCCAGAAGTACAGAATACCCAAGATATGGAGAGGAGAGATCGATAGTCCGCTGGGTCAGGCAATGCTGCACTGTGATCCTAAAGGACCTGTTGGGATGATGGTAACCAAGATAGTTATGGATCCTCATGCAGGAGAGGTTTCTGTGGGAAGGCTCTTTAGCGGCACTCTGAGAAAAGGGCAGGAACTCTATATTGCTGGAATGGGCAACAGAAAGTATAGAATACAGCAACTTTCCATGATGGTTGGTCCTGATAGAATTCCTGTAGATGAGCTAACTGCAGGAAATATCCCCGCGATAATAGGTTTGAGGGATGCAATTGCCGGTTCCACAGTATCAACACTTCCCGATATTGAGCCCTTTGAGCCTATGAAGCACTACAGTGAGCCTGTGGTAACTGTTGCCATTGAGGCAAAACACACTAAGGATCTTCCTCGGCTTATAGATGTTCTGAGATCAATTTCAAAAGCTGATCCAAGTTTGAAGGTGGAGATAAACCAGGAAACTGGAGAGCATCTGCTTAGTGGTATGGGTGAGCTTCATCTGGAAGTGACTATATATCGCATAACTCATGAGTATAAGGTTGAGGTCATGACCTCACCTCCAATTGTGGTGTATCGTGAAACTGTGGATCATAAAGGAGGACCCTTTGAAGGAAAATCTCCTAATAGGCATAATAGATTCTATCTCGAAGTAGAACCTCTGGAAGAGGGAGTAATTCGTGCTATCGTTGAGGGAGAGATTCCGGAGATGGATCGCATAAAAGACAGGAAAGGCCTTGCAAAGAAGCTGGAAGAAGCTGGATTGAACCGCGAGGAGGCAAAGAGAGTCGAAGCAATTCGTGGCCCTAATCTTCTGCTGGATATGACATGGGGTGTGCAGTATCTCAATGAAACTATGGAGCTTGTGAAACAAGCATTCTTCGAAGCGATGGAGAAGGGCCCCTTAGCAAATGAGAAGGTTTATGGGGTAAAGGTCAAGCTGGTAGATGCAAAGCTTCACGAAGATTCCATTCACAGAGGACCTGCTCAGGTAATACCTGCAGTTAGAAACGCCATATACGGGGCGATGTGTCAGGGCAATAGGACACTTCTTGAGCCTATTCAGAAGATTTACATAAATGTACCTATGGAGCTTGTTGGTGCCGTTACAAGGGAGATACAGCAGAGAAGAGGGGTTATTGTGGACATGGAGCAGGAAGAATATCAGACAATAATTCACGCGAAAGCTCCTGTAGCGGAAATGTTCGGCTTTGCATCGGCGATAAGGAGCGCTACTGGAGGTCGAGTACTTTGGAGCACCGAGAATGCGGGATATGAGAGAGTGCCAAGAGATTTGCAACCTCAGGTGGTAAGACAGATTAGGGAGAGAAAGGGCCTCAAGCCAGAACCCTATGATGAAAAGTACTATGCGGAGTTATAAGGAAAAGAATTTATATACAATGTATATATGGGAAAAGGTAAGGAGGTATGAAAAATGGCAGATAAGAAACCACACCTGAATATCGTGTTCATCGGGCATGTGGATCATGGAAAGTCAACCACGGTAGGTAGATTGCTGTATGAGCATGGAGAGATAGACCAGAGAATCATAGAGAACTACAGAAAAGAGGCAGAGAAGCTGGGAAAGACAACATTTGAATTCGCGTTCGTTATGGATCGCCTGAAGGAAGAGAGAGAAAGGGGCCTCACGATAGATGTAGCTCACAGAAAGTTTGAAACTGATAAATATTATTTCACTATCATTGATGCTCCCGGTCATAGAGATTTCGTTAAGAACATGATCACAGGAACTTCTCAGGCAGATGCTGCAATCCTGATCGTGGCGGCCCCGGAGGGCGTGATGGAGCAGACCAAGGAGCATATATTCCTAGCAAGAACACTTGGTGTTCCACAAATGATCGTTGCCATCAATAAGATGGATGCAACTAAACCACCATACAGCGAGCAGAGATTCAACGAGGTTAAGGCCGAAGTGGAGAAGCTCCTCAAGGCTGTGGGCTGGAAAGATGTACCCTTTGTACCCATCAGCGGCTATTATGGAGACAATGTGATGAAAAAGAGCGACAAGATGCCATGGTGGAAGGGGCCAACCCTTCTTGAACTGCTCAATAGTCTTAAAGTTCCACCCAAGCCTGTGGATAAACCTCTCCGCATACCTGTCCAGGATGTCTACAGTATCACAGGTATAGGTACAGTTCCTGTGGGAAGAGTTGAAACCGGAGTTCTCAAAATAGGTGATAAGGTAACATTTATGCCTGCTAACAAGACTGGAGAGGTGAAGAGCATCGAGATGCATCATGAGCCTCTGAAGGAGGCATATCCGGGAGATAACATAGGCTTCAATGTTCGTGGAATAGGCAAAAAAGATATCAAGAGAGGAGATGTGGCAGGTCATGCTAATAATCCACCAACGGTGGCTAAGAGCTTTCTTGCCCAGATAGTGGTGCTCAACCATCCAAGTGTTATTGCTCCGGGCTATACGCCAGTATTCCATGCTCACACTGCACAGGTTGCCTGCAGATTTGAAGAGCTTATAAAGACCCTAGATCCCCGCACAGGTCAGACAAAGCAGGAGCATCCCGATTTCCTGAAGACTGGTGATATTGCGGTCGTGAAAATAGTTCCCACCAGGCCAATGGTAATCGAGCCTGTAAAGGAGATTCCACAGCTTGGAAGGTTTGCTGTGAGAGATATGGGTCAAACAGTAGCCGCAGGACAGTGCATAGAGGTGGAGAAGAAAACCTTCTAACTTTTTTTAATTTTTGGTGAGTTCAATGGCAGTATATAGGGCCAGAATAAGGCTAAGCGGTACGGATCATAAAAAGGTTGATGAGGTTTGTAATCAGATTAAGAGAATTGCTGAGAGAACAGGTGTTGAGTTGCATGGACCTATTCCCCTTCCCACCAAGCGATTGATTGTGCCAGTGAGAAAGGCACCAGATGGTGAGGGCAGTGAAACATGGGAAAGATGGGAGATGAGAATTCATAAGAGGCTCATAGATATTGATGCTGATGAGCGTGCTTTAAGGCAGCTCATGAGAATTCAGATCCCAGATGGGATCCACATAGAGATTGAGCTCAAATCCTAAAAATCTTTTAGTTCATAAATTAATTTCCCGTCCTTATAGACCCTTATTACTCCTTCGGTAGAGACAACAAAACCTATAGCCTTTGTAAATTTTGTTATGGATTGAGCAGCGAGATGGCGTCCACCTTTACCGTCCATAAGCCATTCTCCTATCTCCAGATTTTTCACATAGGCACCTGAGGATATTACTATGCCCCTATCGTCAATTATTGTAGCCCCGTCCATTAGTGCGTATTCCCTTATTGTATCAATATTCTTATCATCCATAATGTCCCTTTTTCCTTT
>JAGHBQ010000158.1 GCA_021160945.1 Thermoplasmata archaeon | reverse complement strand
ATCAAAAATCTTACAATTGAGTGTAAAAGAGTAAATATTTTCATTGGAAGACCCAATGTAGGAAAATCAAATATTTTAGAAGCTTTGGGAGTTCTATCCTTTAGTGGATATGGTGGCTACCTTAATAAGTTTGTGAGATTTGAAAATATGAGCAATCTTTTCTATGATAATGATCTAAGTGAAAACATCGAAATTTCGGCAGATCAAGTTAAATTCAGAATGAACTTTGATGGTTCACGCTTTATTGGAAAATGTAGAGTTCCCATAAAGGAAAAAGTGTATAAGGAGTTTGAAGTCAAACTTAACTATAGGGGAGGGATCATTGGGGGTGCCCCAATAGATGCTTTGAAAAATTTTAAATTCTATCGTTTCAAAAAATTGAACGGATTCTCTCAGGAGAATCCACAGTTTCTGTTGCCTCCAGAGGGAAAAAATCTCTTAAGTGTTTTGCTAACGCACAAAGAACTTAAATCAATCATTGCTAACATATTCAAGCCCTATGGATTAAGAATAACTCTTAAACCTCAGGAGAATAAAATTGAGGTTGTAAAGCTTTTAGAGGAAATACTTATAGGGTATCCATACTCTGTACTCTCTGACACCCTCCAGAGGATTGTTTTTTATCTAACGGCTATAGAATCTAATAAAAACTCGGTTTTAATATTTGAGGAACCTGAGGCACATGCATTCCCCTATTATATTAAATTTTTGGCTGAAAGGATAGTCTTAGAGAAGGGCAATCAGTACTTTATCTCTACTCATAATCCCTACTTTCTCCTATCCATCCTTGAAAAAATTCCAGTGGTGGATGTTAATGTATTTATTACCTACTTTGAGGATTATCAGACAAAAGTGAAATCCTTAACCAAAGAGGATTTGGAGGAAATAATGAGCCTTGAAATTGATTCTTTCCTTAACATTGATAGATTTTTGGAGGGTTAGTTATGATTTTCGATGGTCGTCTATTCGTTGAGTGCAATCCCGATGAATTGCTAGTTAGAAAGCTTGGGGTTCCCAAAAGAAAAATCATTCATAGCTCAAAAGGTGAAATATGTAAAAGACTAAGCAAAAAAAGTGTTAACAGTATAGGAATGGTAGATGAAGATCTTGGGAGCGTTCAACATCCATACCTTAAGAGAATGAAAATGGCTGAGAATCTTCGAAGGTTTGGCATCAAAATCTTAGTTGATGAAAAGAAGAATAATCGCGTGATAATCCTCTCTCCTAGGTTAGAGGAATGGATAATAGAAGCTTCTGAGGAGAGCAAAATCAATTTGAAAAAACACAATCTTCCCAAAGATGGAAATAAGCTACATAAGATAATTAATCTAAATCTTGAGAGATTTGAAGGGCTTTTAGATGAGCTCATAGAGAAAAGTGAGAGAATTAGAATCCTGAAAAGATATCTTTTAAGAGAAATGAATCTCCACCAGTGTGAAGGCGTGAAGGAAAAAATTTAATATAAGGCACTCTTAAGAATCCCAGATGGTAACCCCGCTCATGAGGCAGTACTACCGAATAAAGGCGAAGTACCGAGATGCAATTCTTTTTTTCCGAGTAGGTGATTTTTACGAAACATTTGAGGAGGATGCCAGGCTTGTATCCAAAGAGCTCAATATAGTTTTGACTCGAAGGAGTAAGGAGGAACCTATTCCCATGGCAGGTATACCTCATCATGCTCTGGATGCTTATCTGGGAAGACTTGTGAAAAAGGGATATAAGGTGGCGATATGTGAGCAACTTGAAGATCCTTCAAAAGCAAAGGGTCTTGTGAAAAGGGATGTTGTGAGGATTGTGACTCCAGGAACTCTGATAGAGGATTCACTTCTTGGGGAAGAGAACAATTTTCTCATGGGCATATTCTGCGAAAATTCCAGATATGGATTTGCAGCTCTTGATATTTCCACGGGAGAATTCTTTGCTGGAGAGCTTGACTATCAATCCCTCAATGCCGAAATTCTGAGATTGCAACCTTCAGAAATATTATCCTCCTGTGATTTGAAGATAGATGTCCCTTACAAGAAACTTGATCCCTACTATTTTGAAGATTTTGAAGCTGTGTTAAAATCCCATTTTAATGTTCTCGATCTCTCAGGTTTTGGTCTAGGTAAACTTGCACTTAGAGCTGCGGGGGCTACATTGAAATATGCCAAAGAAACCACAATGCTCGAGCTGAAAAATATAGCCTCCCTCCAGGGCTACTTCGATGAGGCTCATCTCATCCTTGATTCAACCACCTTGAAAAATTTAGAAATCTTCCGAAATCTTCTGGGAGAAGAGAAGTATACCTTGTATTCTACCATAAATAGATGCAGGACCTCAATGGGCTCACGCCTACTTAAAAGGTGGATGCAGAGACCTCTGAAAGATGTGAAGGAGATAAATAGAAGATTGGATGCCGTTGAAGAGCTTTACAAAAAAGATTTTCTGAGAGAAGAGCTCAGAGAAGAGCTGCGGGAGATAAAAGATTTGGAGAGAATAGAAACTAGAATCTCTTTAAAGAAAGCTTCTCCCAATGACCTTCTTTCTCTCAAGGAAAGTTTAATTCAGGCAGAGAAGCTCAGAAGAAGATTTGATTCAAACCTTCTTAAGGAAGCGTCTCAGAACATAGGTAATTTGGCAGAGATGGTGGATATTATTGAAAGAAGCATAGCGGGGAATATTCCGATAGGAGAAGGAGTAATAAAGGAGGGTTATAACAAAGAGCTTGATTCTCTCAAGAAACTCTCAGAGGAGGCAAAAAAGCTCATTGCGAAAATGGAGGAAAAAGAGAGGAGAAGGACAGGAATCAAGAATTTGAGGATAAAGTACAATGACATAGTGGGCTATTATATTGAAGTTAGCAAAGGACAGCTCTCCAAGGTTCCCAAAGATTACAGGAGAAAACAAACCCTGAAAAATTATGAGAGATATATCACGGAGGAACTCAAAGAATTAGAATATAAGATAATGAGTGCAAGAGAGAGAATTATGGAACTGGAGAAGGAAATATATGAAGAGATTATAAATAAACTTGGTGATTTTGCGGGGAGAATAAAGGAGGTGGCAAGCTCTGTTGCCATAATAGATGTCATTTCCACCCTTGCGCATGTTGCGAAAGAACTTGGTTACTCAAGACCTACTGTGGATGAAAGCATGGATATAGAAATCAAAAACGGACGCCATCCTGTTGTGGAGCTTTACACCGAGTTTGTGCCTAATGATACGAACATTAACTCTGAGGCAAGATTCATAATACTCACAGGACCAAATATGGCTGGGAAGAGTACCTATATGAGGCAGGTTGCCCTTATAGTTATTCTGGCCCAGATGGGTTCCTTTGTACCTGCAGATTACGCGAAGATAGGCATTGTGGATCGAATCTACACAAGGGTAGGAGCAAGTGATGATATAACTAGAGGTAGGAGCACCTTTATGGTTGAGATGGTAGAGCTGGCCAATATTCTCAACACTGCCACGGAAAGATCCTTAATTTTACTGGACGAGATCGGCAGGGGAACGAGCACATACGATGGTCTTGCAATAGCATGGAGTATTGCGGAGCACATTCACAATGAGATAAGAGCAAGGACTATATTCGCGACACATTATCATCATCTCATAGATCTCGAAAATGTTCTTGAGTATGTGAGAAATTATCATATTGTAGTAAGGGAATCTCCGGATGGTTTGGTTTTTGTTAGGAAAGTTATGCCCGGAGGAATGAGCAAGAGCTACGGAATAGAGGTGGCAAGACTTGCAGGTGTACCCCAAAATGTTGTGAGCAGAGCAAAGGAAGTTCTCGATTTAATAGAAAGGGAAAATGCCATTGAGGTGAGAAAGAGAGGTAAAATTCTTCAAACAGTTCTGTTTAGAAAGGGGGACAACAGTGAGGTAATCGAAGAACTCAAAAGATTGGATATAATGAATATGACCCCTCTAGAAGCGCTTAACAAGCTTAATGAATTGAAAAATAAACTGAAATGAGAGCAAGGTTCATATATCCTCCAGTGCATGGGAGGTGCAGTGATACCCAAGGACAGAATGTTTTACAAATTTGCGTGCTACGGGTTCTTAAAAAATCTGAGATTGTTTGAGCCTTTTCTATATCTCTTTCTTCTGGATGCGGGACTCAGCTATACAGAAATAGGTAGTCTCATTGCCGTAAGAGAACTCTCTACCAATTTTCTGGAGATTCCCACGGGAGTTTATGCAGATGCATTTGGTAGAAGAAAATCTATGCTCATGTCAATGGCTTCATATATGCTCTCCTTTGCCATCTTTTATTTCTTCTCCTCTTTCTGGCCATTTGCAGTAGCAATGGTTCTATATGGTTTAGGAGACGCATACAGAACTGGAACACATAAAGCTATGATACTTGAATATCTGAAGCTCAAAGGTATAAAGGAGAAAAAGGTGGAGTACTATGGTGCAACTCGTTCTTATTCCCAGCTGGGTTCTGCAGTAAACGCTCTTCTCGCAGCAGGGGTTGTATTTTACAGCGGAAATTATCGCTACATCTTCCTCCTCACCATTCTTCCATATATATTGCATTTCTTCAATCTTGCAACTTATCCCAAGGAGCTTGATGGAGAAATTTTGGGTAAACTGGAAAAGGGCAAAATAGTGGCTCAAATAAAATCTACACTGCGAGATTTTGCGTATATGTTTAAAAATAAAACTCTTCTAAAAGCTATTATGAATTCAACTATCTTCTCAGCAAGCTATGAGGCATTGAAAGATTATCTGCAACCTGTAGTACAGAGCCTTGCACTTTCCCTACCATTGTTTCTCTACCTGAGCAATAATCAGAGAACTGCGGTAATGGTTGGAATCGTGTATTTCTTCATATATCTCCTCACAAGTTTCTCCTCTAGAAATGCCTACATGGTTGTGAATAAAATAGGAAATTTGGGTAGAGCGATTAATCTCACTTTGCTCCTTGCAGGAATATTCATAATTCTGGCCGGGCTCTTTTTCCACATAGAGCTCACAATTATTTCTGTGGCATTCTTCCTTCTTCTATATGTATTCCACAACATAAGGAGACCTATGAATGTTGGATACATAAGTGATCAGATAAAGAGTAAGCTGATGGCCTCTGGATTAAGCGTAGAATCGGAGGTAAAAACCTTACTTGCTTCTGCTTTTGCAATCTTAATGGGGTTTCTGGCGGATCTCTTTGGACTGGGCATCGGTCTCATGCTAACAGGCATGATCATTCTCCTCATATCACCGCCCTTCTTTGTTGATGAAAAGAATTAAATTTAAAATGGAAATGTGGGTAATATGGAGAATATTGAGGAAATTCTGAGAAAAGAGAGAAGGAGGAAGTTTGTAAAAAGAGTAGTAATTTATGTGTTATTTATTTTTATCACCACCTTCATCACCCCTTACATTCCCCTTGTAGTGGGTTTAGTACTCATGGTAATAGGCGCATTTTCAATGAGCCCCACCGTTAATCTCCTCAGATTTCGCAGAAGACACATTTTTTCCTCTGTAGAATTCGAGGAGGAGGAAGAGGAGGATATAGAGGAGGATGTTATGAACATTCCTTGGAAGACAAGCCTCATGCTCTTTGGAATAGGTTTTGCCTTATTTATTATGGCCCTGATACTCCTAAGTTTCGACTGGAAAGGGATTATTTTCCTAATTCAATCTTAATAAATTAAAAAAGGGGGAAATCAGGCTAGAGCCTTTATCTGAGGGATTTCCACACCTACTATGTCATCATTTATCTCATATATCATACTCAGTATCTCTGCAAGCATCTCCGCTTCTTTACCCTTCATTTCCCAAAGTGCTGCTTCAAGATCTTCTACTGTATGAGTCTTAAGCCACCTCTCCACCTCTTTAGAGGGTCTGGGAATCTTAACCATAGATTTACACCTCCTGTCGTCTTATTGTCAGACAATTATATGACATTGTTGTATTTAAATGTTTCGCAAAAAATTCCCAAAAAGGGGATAAATTACTCTCTCAAAGCTGTGATGACATCAACTTTTCCCATTATTCTGCGAAGAAGAACGTAGGATATTATTAGAAATATGACGAAAGTTCCCAGTCCAAAAAGTGTGACATTAAATATGACATTTGGATGACTGAATGATGGGAGAACTATCTCATGAATTTGCCTTCCGAGAATTAGCGCGGGAGGTTCGACGATAAGCATTCCTAGTAGAGAGGTGAGAGCTAAAACAGGCAGAAACTCCACGTACACATGGGAATCTGGAATGCCCATGGCTTTAAGTGATGCATAAACT
>JAGHBQ010000107.1 GCA_021160945.1 Thermoplasmata archaeon | reverse complement strand
TCTCCCAGTTCAAGCCGAATAACAATTCATCATTTTTCCACGCCTTTACTATATCCTGTCCTTCTTCAAATTCCACAGTGCCGTGAACTGTGCCGTTGTAGATAACCCTCCTCTCATGCCCCTCTTTGAACGGCGGCCTAGTGTATCCCGTGCCGTTGTCTATAACCTCAAAATAGTTCGTCGCTATGCCTTCATATCTCCATATCACCCTGTATTCCACGCTCTTATTGAAATATAAGAGAAGAAGAGGATACAGCGGCTCTCTCTCTTTAGATTTCTTCTTCTGATAGTACTCCAGAAATCCGCGAATCTCCACATCGCCGTGATGCACCATGCCCACGGCTACCACATGCCAGCCGTTATGACTGCTCTTCTCCATAAATTTCTCTTCAAATTCAACAGCTTCCCATTTTCCTCCTCTTTTTATCTGCACCACAGGATATGCTTTCTCCACCAGTATATCTCCACTCTCAGAATCTTTTATCACCGCATAATCCTCCTTTATCTTAACAATTATGTGGCCGTTGTCAAATGTTTTGCCCTTGAAATGCCCGCATTTATTCACGGCTTTGAATTCACTGCCCATTACCCCTTCCACTGAGCCAAACAGGAAGAGCATTATTATTCCTGTGATTATTAATCTTCTAAGCATATTCATCCCTAAATTTCCATGAAAATACATATATTTAAAAGTTTCTCTGGCCAGAAATTATAAGCCATATTGTGGATGAATCAGGAGTTAATGGGAAAGGGGATGAAATTTTCAATATAGATATTTTGAAGGCATAGGAGCTATATACATAAAAATCCATAAAATCAACGTATTATTCACATCTCCTTCAATTTTTACCCATACAATTTCTGAATTTCCTCTTTATATGCCCTGAACAGTTCTTCAAAAGGTATTCTTCCTCTGCGGTATTGAGAAAAGGCAATGGAAAGATTTCGAGAAGGATAAGCTCTCAGAGTCATATAAGAGTCAAGATAAACGAATTGCTTATCCAGTTGTGTGAGAGAATCCTCTCGGAGTGCTTTACGCCATTTCATTCTCTCCTCCTCTGTCAAGTGGGAATAAGCTTCCATTATATTTGCCCCGGTATAGCGGTTACCTAAAATTTTTTTAAGTTTCTCCCAGGTCATACCACGCCACAGATCCTCATAAGTTTTTTCTTCTGTTTCTTTAATAAGCTTTACACTGATCCCTTCTCGCTCCTCCTTTTTCTCTTTTTCTTTCTCTATCTTCTTCTCCGCTTTCTCTTTTTCCTCCTCACCCTTTACCTCTTTCAAAATTGAGAGAAGTTCATCTTTAAGAAGATAAGCAGCAGAAAGAGTTAAAGCCCCAAGTGTGAACGCTGCAACAAGCTTTTTCTCATCCTCTTCATCCATAAAGGATCATGAAGTCATAAATATTTAAACTCTTCCCTGTGCTCTCAGTCTTCTTTTAAGTTTTGCAATCGTGTCCACTGGCGTTGGATCTACATTTCTTAGAAGTGAAAGATAGTAGCTCACATAATCACCGAGGTATAGAGAGTAGAACATTTTGGCAAGCTTGCTCTCTCCATGTGCCTTCACCTCTATGGGTTCAATAGAATTTTTGCGGTAAATTTCTTCCAAATAATCCATGTTTATTTGTGTGAACTCATCTTCTTCACTCCTTAAGAATACTGGCGCAATTTTAAATTCTTTAATATTCTCGGCGAGAGCCACAACATGGTTATGATTGCACTCGGGCACTTCAAAATAAATGGCGAGAGTTTTACTATTCTCATTTATCTGGGTGACCCATCTCCGTGCAACAGGAATTAGAAAATCATAAGCGTATATCCAGGGCATTTTTCCTCTAATTTTTATGGCAATTTTTTTCGCCACATTTTTATCAGAGGGTTCCTCAATTCTTATCTCTTCCCTCAATTCTTTAATTGAGTTTATCGTTTCCTCTATATCCTCCATCTCCTTTTTTCCAATTATTCTATTTGCATATAGAGGAATTAGGGAAGAAAGAAAAAGATGAGCTATGGCAGCTCTTGGCTGCATTCCCTTCTTCACCTTAATATGTCTTATTTTATATTTCTTGGATAATTCCTCCAGCAAACCTCCTGAAGAAATGGTAACAATTTTAGAGCCTCTATCTTTCGCTTCCTTGAAGGCGGATATTGTTTCTTTCGTGTTTCCTGAGTAGCTTATGAAGATTCCGAGGGTTTTTTCATCAACCCATGCTGGTATCCCTGGAGATCTCACAACAAAAATAGGTGCATCTACTCTATCCATTAGCCAGTGAGAAACCAAATCACCTGCGATAGCTGATCCTCCCATGCCTGCAAATAGTATCTTATTAATTTCTCCCATATTCCAGGTTTCGAAGTCTTTGAGTTTCCTCAAAAGAGCAAACATATCATCTGGCAATGAGTGTATGGATGCTCCCATATTTTCTCTGTCGATTTTTTTTATGTATTCTATATTGTCAAGCTCCTCCATATTCCCGTATAGATGAGATGATAATTATAGATTACTATCCTAAAATTTCATGAATGAAGTGAGGTATTTAT
>JAGHBQ010000048.1 GCA_021160945.1 Thermoplasmata archaeon | reverse complement strand
CTACAAGGTAAAAGGATAATCCACTGTAAAGTTCTCTCAGGGTATCTTTGAGAGAATAGAAAAGCAGGGAAGAGGATAGAATTAAGGAAAATCCTCCCATTATGTCAGATGTTGCTGGTGGATGAAGGGCAAATAGAAAAGATAAAGCCGTTAGGAGAATTATGAGCAATATCGCCCATTTTCTAAATCTAAACTCTCTCAAGATAAAAAGGGGGTAAAGCGTTAGAAAAGAGAGGAGAAAGATGCATCTGGGGGTAAAAAAGAAGTTAAGAATTTCCAAAGTTCCATAATAAAGGGAGAGCGTGGCAAGGAAGACCACATAAATCACGGAGAATTCTAAGTACAATCTCTTCAACCTCCCACCCCCAGTAAGGTTCCTATTTGATAGGCAAGGAAGGAGAAGAGAAGAGCAAGAGTCAGACCTTCAAGGATAACAAATACTACAAATCTTTTGCTTCTAGTTTCCCGATATACGGTTGCGAGGGTAGCCACGCAGGGCGTGTAGAAGAGGAGAAAGAGCAGAAAAGAGAAGGCCTGAAGCTGGGTCATAGAAGCCATGAGAGCCCCTTTGCTTTTGAAAAGCACCGTAAAGCTCTCTATTACTACCTCTTTGGCAAAGAATCCAAAGAAAAGGGATATTATGGCCTGTGGAGTTAGTCCGAAAAGGTGGCCCACTGGACTAAGAAACTGGGCAATCTGCCCTATATAACTGGATTCACTTCCATATTCTACACCCCAGGGTAGAGCAGCTAGCAACCAGATTACCCCAGCGGCTCCTATTATTATGGTGCCTGCTTTTTTCAGAAATCCCTCGCTTTTTTCCCACATGTGAATGGAAATTCCCTTTAGGGTGGGTAATCTGTAGGGCGGTAATTCCATTACAAAAGGCTCCACTTCACCTTTAAAAATTGTCTTCTTGTAAATATAGCCAAGAAATGCAACTGTTGCAAAGGATATGAGAAGAAGAGACCAGAGAACCGTAGCTTGGTTCCTCGCAAAGAAGAGGGAGGTGAGGAATGCAAACACTTGTATTCGTGCACCGCAAGGAATGAGAGGATTGAGAGCAATGCTCAGTTTTCTTTCTCTCTCATTTCTAAGTGCTCTGGTACTCATTATTGCGGGTACATTGCATCCTAGACCAAGCATCAGGGATATTATGCCCCTCCCTTCCAAACCAATCCTTCTCATAATCCTATCCATCAAGAAGGCGACTCTTGCAAGATATCCAGAGTCTTCCAGAAATGAGAGAATAAGGAAAAGAAGCATTATGATGGGCAAAAAAGAGAGCACAGCAGCTAATCCTCGAAGGAGTCCATAATTGATGAAAGAGGAAAGCCAGGAGGGCATGAATCCAGTCATCCAGTTGTAGGATAAATCAATCAGACCGTTTATTTCACCCCCATTGGCAAGTTCTTTTCCATTGAAAAGAAGATCGATAGCATCCTGAAATGGCATTGCAATTTCAAATACAAAATTGAAAGCTAGATACATAACCACCAGAAAAATAGGTATTCCAAATATCTTGTGAGCAACAACATGGTCCACCATATCTGTGATGGTTACACCACCAACATTGATGGGCTCTGCAATCTCATGGAAAAGTCCGTGAGAGAAAGAGTAACGGAAAGATGCCATCACAGTTTCTATATCATCTCCATAAACATCTTCTATCTCGTGTCTAAAATGCTCTGCCTGATGTATGATATCCTTCACCCCAATTCTCTGAAGCTTTTTCATCACATCTCCATCATTCTCTAACAATTTTATTGCATACCATCTTTCATGTCCAACTTTGTATTTTTTCAGCATACTTTCCAGAGTTTTTATTCTCTTCTCCACATCCTCCGGATACGAAGGCTTTTTGATAGGAAAATTGCCTTCAACAGCCTCTTTCAGAAGCTCATCTATACCTTCATTTCTTATGGCCACTGTGGGAACCACGGGAATCCCGAGAATCTTTTTCATCTTTTCCACATCTATTCTGTACTTTTTCTTTGCCTCATCAAACATATTAAGGGCAACCACTATTCTATCTGTTAACTCCATAAGTTCTGTAAGGAGATATAAATTTCTCTCAAGATTTGTGGAATCTATTATATCTATCACCACATCTGGTTTCTCTTCAAGAATGAAATTTCTGGCTATTAGCTCCTCAAGAGAGTATGCTGTAAGAGAGTATGTTCCGGGAAGGTCCACTATTTTTATTCTTTTCCCTTTATACTCTGTGAAACCTTCTTTCTTTTCCACGGTTACCCCGGGCCAGTTTCCCACATGTTGATGTGAGCCTGTAAGTGCGTTAAAAATCGTACTTTTTCCTGTGTTAGGATTACCAGCTAAGGCAATGAGCATGCCCTCACCTTACATATACACGGTATGCCATCCCTCTTCCTATGGTAAACTGACCTAGTGGTGTTCTCACAACCATAGGGCAGCAAGCTTTCACTACCTCAATAACTCTGCCAGGAGATATGCCCATTTTGTGAAGATTCTGAATAAATCCCATTCCCCCGTCCACTATGATGACCTTAACCCTAGAACCTGGAGGTATCAGATGAAGTGGGGCTATCTTCTCTACCTCCACCTGCTCTGCCTCGCTTCTTCGAAGGGATATGAATGCTCCCCGAATCTCATAAACCACAGGGTCTCCCAGAGGTGAAATACGTACAACTTTTATCACAGTACCGGGGAGTATCCCCATAGAAAGAAGTCTGCGATGAATTGGGCCGAATCCACCCACTCTTACAACGAGTGCGTTTTCTCCAGGCTGAAGATCGCTTAATCTCACGAAAATAGGTATACCAAATAAATATTTAAATTTATCTAAACATTTTTGGGCAACCTAATAAAGAAAAAAAGTTAGAGGGATTCAAATCTATCTTGAAGTTTCTTAAGGACCTTAGGAAGTGTAGTGTACTCCATATCCTCCAGAGGCAGGCGGTGCGGTTCAAAGGGTCCATGGCGGCGCATGTAATCCGCTATTATTTGAGCGGTTTTTCTTGTCTCATCGAAGGCGGGGTCATCAAAGAGGTCAACAGGACCCACTAGCTTTCCATTGGCAAGCTGAAATCCAAGAGCAGCAACTCTCGGTGGGCCATCAAAGCGGGTGCAGTGTGCCTGCTTTATCCCTACAGGCATAATTGGGCCATTATGAGAGCCTCTCATCCATCCTGAGACCAGATGTGGGAACGCAAAGGGTTCAAGAACTTCACCGAGGGCAGGGCAACCACTTTGAGCCCTTACAAGAGCAACGGGGTCATCCTTGCCTATGTACTCACCCGCTATCTGGAAGAGTTTCTCTGTGCTGATCACTGCCACAGGCTCATCCGCCTTTAATTTGGGATTGCTCTCTTTTGGATACACTCTCTTTATTACATATCTTGATTTTGCGCCTATCAACGCAAGGAGATCGTACATTTCCTCGGGTGTGCTCATAAAAACCTTCTTGTGCTCCATTATGTCCCATACCTCAAAAATGAAGCCGTCGTGCATGTTTGGATCAATTACGAGACCCGCCGTATTGAAAGGATCTGCGAACATTCTGTAGATGGGCAAGTTGAATGCACCTGGTTCTGTCTTGTCCATCATGAATGCTATTATTGGCTCCGATTTTCTTGGGGTAATTTCCATCTCTGCTATGCCTGGGCCCATCCCCCTCACATTTCCGCTGAAGGCATCTTTTAGAAGATCCTGGCCAGCGCCGTATAAACCCAACTCTTTCGCTATTTTGGTTGCTTCCACAAATGTATCCCAAGCAAGTTTGTGCACCTCTTCGCTATCAACTCCTCTGCGATGGCTCATTATGAGCTGTAGGTCATCTCCCACTCCTGTCACATGGTAATCTATAAGCAAACCTTCATTCTTTGCTTTCTCCAGGCACTCTTTGGCTTTCTCTATGAGATCTGGATGCACAGAAGAATGACCTGGCCACCCTCCAACATCCGCTTTAATCAAACTTATGGTTATTTTTTCACTCATTTTCTCACCGCACCTAAATCTTACCCAGAAATATAAAGGTTGCGAAATCTTATCTCTCTACTTCCCACTCCTCAAGCTTTACAACTGACGATAGAGTGTTACCGCTTTTGATCTCTCCTCTAATTCTATTTTCATGCTCCATAACATCCAGAGCACGATTTGCAATCTCCACAGCATCCTCCTGAGGAACAACGGCTATTCCACTTTCGTCTCCTATTATCCAATCCCCAGGTCTTATTTTTACTCCCTTTATATTGAGCTCCACTCCTATTTCTCCATATCCCTTTGGTTCTCCAGCATTGGGCGCAATGTGTGTGGCAAATACTGGCAGGCCGATTTTTTTGATTTCATCAACATCTCTGGCTGCTCCATATATAACTACACCCGCAATTCCTTTCATTTTGCAGCTCCAGGTGGCAAGCTCACCCCATACAGCAGTTCTTCCATCGCCTGCATCTATAACTATAACATCTCCAGGTTGGGCATAATCTATGGCCTCCACAGGTTTAGCCCAATCCCCATCCAAGGTTCTTACAGTCACGGCTCTTCCGACAATCTTTCCATCGCCTATTTTTATGAAATCACCTATGGCCCCCTTTCTGTGCATCGCATCACTTAAATTTGGCGTTGATACCTTCATAAATGCATCCCTAAGCTCCTCCTTCCCATATTTTTTATATAGCTCACTCTCTATCTTTACGCCCTTTTCTATGGCCTCCTTTATTTTCCTTGTGGCATTCTCTATATCAGGTGCTTTGATAATAGCACCACCTACTATTACTATTTCAGCGCCGTGCTTCACAACGTCTGCAGCAGTCTCGCTATTTATTCCACCGGCGGCAGCTACAGGTATATTTACATTCTTTGCAACTTCCCTTAAAATCTCCAGGGGATTTTTACCAATCATCTGCTGGTCAACGCCCACATGCACACACAGATAATCGGCACCCAGCTTTTCCACCTCTTTTGCCCTTTTAACAGGATCTGGGTGATTTATCAAATCAACCATTATTTTGGCACCGTACTTTCTCGCCGCCTTAATTGAATCTTGGATTGTGGGGTCGTCGGCAACAGCCAGAACGGTTATTATATCTGCACCGCTCTTGGCCGCCATTTCAACTTCAATACGACCAACATCCATGGTTTTTAAATCAGCTACAGTTACACGGTGAAACCTTCTTTTGAGCTCTCTTATCGCTCTCATTCCTTCGCTCTTGATAAGGGGAGTTCCCGCTTCAAGCCAGTCCGCTCCACCTCTCAGAGACTCCTCCGCAGCCTTAATAGCTCGTTCTAAAATCATAAAATCCAAGGCAACTTGCAGTATGGGCATGGGAAGAGGTATACATTGTTAGATTAAATAAATTGTCATATCTTCAAACTTTGCTATTATTTTTACTTCGCATCATCATTACTTGAGATAAAGGGCAATCGCCCTATAAAGTTAAATACCTTTCCGCAGATTAGGCATTATGTTTATAGTGTTCGAGGGGATAGATGGCAGCGGAAAGACCACGATAGCGAGTATGGTTGCAAATGAATTGAAATCTCATGGCTATAAGATATTTCTCACGGAGGAGCCCACCAGGACTTGGCTGGGTGAGGCTGTGAGGAGAGGAATAAAGGAGGAGAAGAACCCTTTTACTCAGGCATTTCTCTTTTTTGCAGACAGGGCAGAGCATATTAGAGAGATAAAGAAGCATATTGAAAGGGGTGAGATAGTAATATGTGATAGATACATTTACTCCACCTATGCCTATCAGGGTGCTCAATTATCTCCATCTATGGGACTTGAAAAAGCACTGAAATGGCTGGAAACGATCTATTCTCCCATTCGCCTTGATCCTGATGTAGTGATACTTCTAACCACATCACCTCTAAGAGGAATTGGAAGAATAAAAAATAGAGAGAGGAGAGAGAGCTTTGAGAGAAGGGAATTTCTGGAAAGAGTGCAAAAGATATATGTTTATCTGGCAGAAAAATATGGTTTTGAGATCGTGGATAGCGATACTTCCATTGAAGCTGTTTTTGAAAAAGTAAAAGAAATTCTAAGAAAATTTGATATAATACCATGAGATTAGAAGCTTTATGAAAAAGAGCCAGATTTATGCTGCTCTTCTATCTCCCTGGATAGGAATTGTGGGCATATTGATAGCAATATACCTCAATTCATCCTGGTGGTCTCTCACAGATAATGCCATAAGTGACCTTGGAAATATTAAGGAAGCATGGGTAAATCATCCCTATGTTCTCAATATAACTCTTATGATTGCAGGAGCCTGCATAACTTATTTCCTAATATTCCTATTTATGGAGTTGAAATCTAAGATTGCAAAAGCAGGGGCAGGAATCTTTATTTTAGGGGCCATATCCCTCTTCCTGATAGGGGTATTTCCGGAGGAAGCCAGCATTCTGGGATTCGAGCCGCATTACTATGTGAGCTGGGGATTCTTTTTCCTTGGAAGTCTTGGAATGCTGATTATAGGCATATCCGCACTGCTTGAGAGAGAAACAAGACACTTTGGAGTATTCACTGTTTTGCTCTACATTATGGGATGGATAATTGTAGAGCTCCAATTCAGAATATTTAAAGGAGTGGCCATACCCGAATTCACTGGCGTAATTGCATTATCACTATGGATGTATGTTGCCCTTCTATGGAAAAAGGCTATATCTTCAATGCTCTAAAGTTTAAATTCTTCAAATCTTTCATCCATCAATGCTCTACATAATCTTCCTCACTGGAGTCTGCAATCTCCGCTGCCGTTACTGCGGTGGCACAATACCTGAGGAGGTAATGCCCCGCGAAGTTCAGTACAAAATCGAGGATTTGAGGAGATTCATTGAGAAGGACACTGATGCCGTTGTTGCCTTCTATGGAGGAGAGCCTCTACTGCGAATCCCCCTCATGCTCAGGATGATGGATTCGCTCCCAGCCAAGAGATTCGTGATTCAAACAAATGGCTTCTTTCTGGACAAGATTCCTCTCAGTTATCTCAATCGTCTTGACGCAATTCTCGTATCCATAGATGGCAGGGAGAAAATCACAGATTATTATCGCGGTCATAGAGTGTACAGAATGGTTGTTGATAAGGTAAGAAAAATAAGGCCCCACTATGGCGGGGACATCATCGCGAGGATGGCCGTTAGCGAAGAATCGGATATTTATGAGGAGGTCACACATCTTCTCTCTCTACCCTTTGATCATGTGCACTGGCAGTTGAACGTTGTATGGTCCCCTGAGGGTTCCTGGCACGATTTTGATTCTTGGGTTCACCATTCCTACAATCTAGGCATAACAAGACTTGCGGGTCTTTGGATAGAGAACCTGAAGAGAGGAAAAATTCTTGGGATAGTACCATTTCTCGGAATAATTAAAAGAATGCTATTTGGCGGAGAGGGGCTCCCCTGCGGTGCGGGCCGGGATGCATTTGCCATAGCCACAGATGGGAGGATACTCGCATGTCCTATAGGGGGAGAATTTGAATGGAACGAACTTGGCGATATATGGTCCAGGGGGCCAGAAGAGCTGTGCAATTCCGTGGATGTGGAAGAGCCTTGCAAATCCTGCGACATATATCCCATATGTGGTGGCCGCTGCCTCTTCGCCAATAAAGAGCGGCTCTGGGGTGAGAATGGTTTTACGAAGATATGCGGAACTGTAAGGCATATTGTAAACGAGATGGAAAGAGCGAGAGAAGTTGTGGAGATCCTAATCCAAGAGGGAATCTTCCGAAGGGAAGATTTCTTTTACCCGTCCTTCAACAACACCACGGAAATCATTCCTTGAATTCTGTAAAGCATTCTCTAAGCTCATTCAGAAGATTCACAAGATTATCCTCTTTACCCGGTATCTTTGTGAGCAGGATTTCCCCTATTGTGGAAGAGAGATAGGCATCATTTATTCTTACACCATATTTTATTCCCAGCTTTGCAAGCTTATCCGTGAATTCTTTTGAAACTCTATCTTTTCCTCTGAATATAGCATCTTTGAACTTTCCATTAAATTTGATATGCAGAGATTCTGGAAGATATGTTGAGCGAAGCGTCCCATCAATCTCCATGTCATCACATGTAATTCTATACTTCAGTGTTAAAAAGCCCAAATCAGTGAATTTGCATCCGAGGCGAGAGGATACTCTTTCAAAAATTTTCTTTGTTCTCTGATTAAGTGCATTTAGAGCCATAAAATATCCTATGGTGATAAGTACGAGGATAATTATAAATTCCGACGGTACACGACCTTTCAGAAACTCGGGATAGTAGAGCACAAGGTCAACAAATACAAGGATGAATAGCAGCACATCTACGAGGGTATAAAGTTTCATATCAGGGAATAGATGAGAAAAATTTAAATCTTCCCTATGGTTATATACTTGCCCACCTGGCTGGTCTCCTCTGAAAAAATGAGGAGGAGCCCCGGAGGCGGGCTATACTTTTCTTACTATTTTTGTTGCTGTGGCCTTGAACGATGCGTATACCTCTTTTCCAGTGGAAAGATGTAGAGATTCCACGGCGTTGGGCGTGAGTATCACACGAAGACTCAGAGTTCCTTTTGAGAATGTGATCCATACCATATGCCCTTCTTTTCTCATCTTCTCTATTTTACCTCTCAGAACATTGCGTTGCGAGGTGGAAGGAGGTGTAAGAGAAATAACGATATCTTCGGGTCTGATTGAAAGCAGAACTTTGCTGTGAAGTTCTGCAGGATCTGATGTGTAAATTTTCGCGCCGTTTACTGTGATTTCTGTAACAGCTCCTACAGTTCCACTCACCACTCCCTCTAAGATATTGGTTGAACCGAGAAATTTTGCAACAAAATCATCCAGAGGGTTGGCGAATACCTCATCCACACTTCCCATCTGAACTATTCGACCATTTTTCATCACTCCCATCT
>JAGHBQ010000154.1 GCA_021160945.1 Thermoplasmata archaeon | reverse complement strand
GGGAATTTGTGATTGAGCAACATAAACTACACAGGCTGGGGCCTGTAGCGCTTGAAAAGAAGATAGAAAGGATACATGAAAAGTAAGAAGAAGAGAAGACAGAGAAAATATGTGAGATTCGAAAGAGAGCATTGGATGAGTTTATGGCAGGGTGACTGGAAGCAGCTGGATGATGGTGGATGGCTGCTCGCATTCATGGACGATGCCAGCCACAGGATTATGTGCTATGGCATATTTGATAAAGCAGCCACGGAAAATGCCATTTCCGTGCTGATGAAGGGCTTTCAGGTACTAAGTTCGTAGCTTCCAGAAAAGATAAGAAAGGATTTGCAAAGCATAAATTCGGTAAATTTCTGGAAGAAAACGGAATAAGGCATGTTCTTACCAGAGTGCAACATCCACAAACCAATGGAAAGATTGAACGCTTCTTTGGACCTGTTGAAGTGAAGAAAAGATTCTTCAGAGATATCGATGAGCTTATTGAATGGCATAACTATGATAAGCCTCCATGACTATGGATTTTGATAACGCAGAAACTCCCGAAGAAGCGTTCTGGCGAAAGCTTACTCCTGAGAGAATATTTGAGTATGCGGGGTGGTCTCTTGATTTGTAAAATTATTCCGGGATACTACACATAAAAATTATATGGGAAAAAATAAATAATTTGGAGATTTGTAGGCATGACATAGAAGGTGATATGATGCCTCTCAAATTTGACGAAATTGTGGAGCTTCATATTCTGAATGGTCAGGTGGTTGGTTATCGTGCACTGAAAGACTACAACCGTGTTGCCTTTGTGGCCATGAAAAATCTTCTTTGCACCGCTGTTGCATCTTCCATGGAATCCTCCTACATTTCTGCCACAGGTGGTGAGTGCAGATACTTTGTTCTGGATGAAAATTATGAGAGTCTCGCCGATGAACTGAGCAGGTATCATCCGAATCTGATAGCGGTTTTCATAGACAACTCCAAGGACTTTGAAGCTCTGAGAGCCACGTTACATTCTCTATTCTCTGCCCTAGCAGATAGGGAAGTGGATTCGGATTATCTCTTCCATCTCTATACCTTCGTTAAAGTTGGACTCGAGCCGCTGCAGAAAGATGAGAGAATAAGAAACTACCTTGCGGATAAGAGATTGATGACATACACTGCCAATTTTGAGGAGGGCCTTGTGGAGCTGCGTGAGGTCATTATCGTACCTGAGGAGATTTACAGCGAAATCGTGGAAGAGTATCCCATCTCCTTCAGGCACACGCGCATATTCAACCAGAGATTGAAGGGCCGCGTGATAAAATTTGAGGTGGAGTGATATGCGAGTCCTGATTATCAGCGATATCCATGGGAATTCAGATGCCCTTAAAACGGTGCTGGAAAAAGAGAGATACGATGCTGTATGGTTTCTTGGAGATTTGACGGATTACGGCCCGGAGCCGCATCTTGTGCTGGATACACTTCGTGACCTCAAACCTGAAATCTGGGTCACTGGCAATCATGATTACGCGAATGCCTACGGTGTGGATTGCAAATGCGGTGAGAAAACTCATGCGCTCAGCGTGTACACCAGAGAGAACATCTCTCAGAAATTTCTGAGCAAAGAGGATATCACATTTCTCAAAACCCTTCCTCTGCACAGAAGGTCGTCTATCGATGAAAGAGAGTACTATTTTGTGCATGGCTGTCCCGCGAACCCGCTGTACGGCTACATGTTCGATTTCATGCCGGAATGTATGCGCAACGAACTTGGTGGAGAGATTCATGTGAACGCACTTCTTTTTGGTCACACACACTTCCCAGTGCTTGGAAGATATGAGGATATGATGTATCTTAACCCCGGAAGCGTCGGACAACCCAGGGATGGAGACTGGAGGGCATCCTACGCCATATATGAGAGCGGAGAGTTCCATCTTAAAAGGATTGAGTATCCCGTGGAGAAGACGATTGAGAAGATAAAGACCACGGTGAAGAACAGAGTCTTCAGAGAAATGCTCATAAAGATACTGAAGGAAGGAATTGTGTGAGAATCCTGTGCCATGGTCATCTACCCGCTCATGTGCAGAGGCTGAGAGATAGCCACTGTACACATAGCCAGCAAGCCCACCTGCAGCTATCTATGGCACGTTCCACCAGAAAGTGTATTTTTGATGTTTTTCTATTACCACCTCAAAATATCCCTCCACAAGTCTCAGCAGAATCTTGGCTATGTAAATACCGCTTATTATACCTGTGACATACCCGAAACCTTCTAAGAAGAAATGTGGCAGGACCCCGTATAGAATAAAGGAGGGATAGGTAAGCAGAGAATCGCCCAGAAGTTTACCAGTTATAAATGAACCGGCAAATGCATAAATGCACGAAAGAGACAGCAGAGTGAAGCCCCCACCTACGATGTAATAGTGATAGTTTATTGAAAAATTATTAAAAAATATGAGACGGAGCTGAGAATCTGAAGTTCTCATAATCGTATCCGAGCTTAGGGCAGGTGAATTCATAATACTGTCGTAATGGTACAGATACACGAACAGAACCATGGTAAGGAGAGGAAAATAATAGAGACTTTAATCGTTGCTCTCAATACACTTCTAAGCACTTTGT
>JAGHBQ010000005.1 GCA_021160945.1 Thermoplasmata archaeon | reverse complement strand
GGACTGTTTGTGGCTGTGGGCTATCTAAGCACGGAATATGGTTGGGCGAGAATAACACTTGAGCGGGTGAGCGCCATGAAGGTAATAAAGGTGAAAGATGCGTATAAAAGTTATGGCGGAGTTCATGCTCTGAACGGCGTGAGCTTCGAATGCTCAAAAGGGCTAATAGCATGTTTTGGAGTAAATGGCAGCGGCAAAACTACTCTGGTAAAGTTGATGAGTGGTTTAATAAAGCCAGACAGGGGTGAATTTGAAATACTGAGAAAGAAGGTGATAAAAAATGGGTTACCCGAAGGAGTGGGTGTGGCATTTGAAAGAGTTCAGTTACCACTCTATTTTCGGGGGGTGGATTTTCTGATGAGGATATGTGAACTGAAAGGTGTTGATGAAGGTGAGATGAAGAGGGTAGTGAAAGAGTTGAAGATAGAGGATATGGTGAATAAAAGAGTAGGCACATTATCTCAGGGAAACCGGAAGAGAATAGTGGTATCACAGGCGTTCATAGGAGAGCCCGAAGTGGTTATACTGGATGACCCTTTTGCAAACATGGATATTCATTACACCCTATTTCTAGAGGACTATATAACGAGCTATGTGAAAGAGCATGACTCCGCTGTTTTCCTGACGACGCATTACATTATCCACCTGAAACCAGATGAATACATAGTGTTGTCAGAGGGTAACCTGTTGGCCCACAGAAGAGCGGAGGAACTGAATTTCGGAAGGCCTCAAAGGTATCATCTGGCGAAAAATGGAACGCATATGACAGTGGAAGATATCTCTGCGCTCAAAGGCGAGCTAGATGAAGGTGCTGAGATAGAGAGAGTGGATGTATACACATATGCAGACTGGATGAGAGAGCTCTCCAAATATTAACCGAGCACATGGAATACTACAGTTTTACTCAATAAACAAAATCTTTAATCATTATGTCTTATATTCCTTATCATATGAGAATTGCACTTGTAACAGAATGGTATGCGTCTCATGAGGGCGGCGTTGCCTCCCATGTTAGAGAACTTGCAAAGTGGTTAAAACATAGAGGATTTGAAGTTGTTATAGTAACCAATGAAGTTAGAGATTCAGTTGATCAGGGTGTGGATATCTTCGAAACTCCTGGACCACGAGATCCTCTTTTCAATCTGAATATATCTCCCTCAATTAATTCAAAGCTTCAGGAGATTTTAGAGAAAGATGTAGATGTTGTTCATTCTCATCATGCATTTTCAAGATTGCCACTCTCGGCAATATATCTTGCTCATAAACTTCAAATACCTTCTGTGCTCACAACTCATACGGTATCATTTCTCCCTGACCTTGAATATTTCTGGCAAGCCATAAGTTATGGTTATCCAAGATACCGATTAAGACTGAAAAAAGTTGATAAAATCATAGCGGTCAGTTGTGCTGCTAAAAGGTTCATTCAATACTTTACAGATAGAAAAGATATAGCGGTGATACCAAATGGTGTTGATGTGAGAAGATTTCATCCAGCTAAGAATAAAGAATACAATAAAGAGTTGCTTTTTGTGGGAAGAATTGTGCCCAAAAAAGGGTTACATGTTCTTCTTTACGCGATGAAAAAGGTCGTTGAGAAGGATAATGAAATTAAATTGAGAGTTGCGGGTACTGGAAGATTATTGCCTCTTATGAAATCCTTCTCAAAAGCGCTTGGTATAGAGAAGAATGTAGAGTTTCTTGGTTATGTGCCTGATAATGAGCTTCCAGAGGTTTACAGAACCTCAGAGCTTCTAATTCTTCCGTCTATTACTGGAGAATCTTTTGGCATTACCCTTATTGAAGCCATGGCCTCTGGCCTACCAGTGATAGGCACCAATGTAGGTGGCGTGCCAGAGATAATCAGGGACTGTGGAAAAATTGTAGAACCAAATAGACCAGAGCAGCTAAGTAACGCTATATTGGAAATGCTCCACAATCCAGAGCAGATGAAAATTCTCAGTAAAAAGTGTAGAGAAAGAGCAGAAAAAGTATACTCTTGGGATGTGGTAGGAAAAAGGATACTTTCCATCTACAATTATCTTACAAAAACCGAACCACGGTCATAATTGTTCCTAGAGATATGAAAACTAACCCAACTGCTTTGCTCAAAACTTTTTCATTCATTTTATTTGCAAACTTTGCACTTCCTGTGGCGGATAGGGCGGCACTTATGCCAACGATCAATCCTGCGAAGGGCTTTAAATTTCCATGGAGAGCGTAACCCACCATACCTGAGGAGGCGGTAATCGCCATTATAATAACCGAGGTTCCTATTGCCAGATGAAGTGGAAAATTCAGAACAAAAATTAAGATGAGCAATATCATCAGGCCACCACCTGCCCCAAATATCCCTGTTATTATGCCAACCATAAAACCTAAGCCCAGAGCAGTCAAAATTCTCTCCTTTTTACCCTTAAATTTTAACACTTTATTGACTTTCTTTGCTAATCTTTCTCTATTCAACCCTCTTTTCCATATAACAGAACCCATCACTATAAGAAAAATTCCAAAAGCCTCTCCCAATCCTGCCTCCGGTGTTTTTACTGCAAAAAAGACGCCAAACTGAGCTCCAGTAATGGAGCCTATGGCAATCCATATGCCAGATTTCAAATCTACATTTCCATGCCTGTAGTATGTGTATGCAGTGGCGAT
>JAGHBQ010000074.1 GCA_021160945.1 Thermoplasmata archaeon | reverse complement strand
TTAATTACACAACTGAGAGATAGTATTTATTTTTTGTTCACCTTTGCTCTATTTTAGATGCTGTAAAATCCAGAAAATTTCGGGAAAATGTTTTTATTCTTTTGTTCACTCTTTTATACGGTGAGAGAATGGTTGGACTGAATGAGCTTTCAGAAGAAATCGCAAGAAAAATTCTAAGTTCTCCCAGGGAAGTTAAGAAAATAATTCAAATATTTCTGGAAGAGGTGGTTGATGAGGTTAGAAGAGGTGAAGAGGTAAAAATAGCGGGATTTGGAACATTCTATCTGAAAACTCAGAAAGAAAAAAGAATAAGAGAAGTCAGAAGTGGTAGGCTCATAGAGATTCCAAAGAGAGAAAGGTTTGCCTTTCGTCCAAGTTCAAAGATAAAATGGAAGTGAGGGTCTTAAAATGAAACTTTTCGGAACTGCGGGAATTCGGGGTGTGACAAATAGAGATATAGATCCTCATAAAGCTCTCAAGCTTGCAATGGCCTATGGCACCGTAATTAGAGGAAAGATTGCAGTTGCCAGGGATACAAGATATGGAGCAGAGATGATAGAAAATTCTGTGATTTCTGGTCTGCAGGCAGCGGGTTCCCAGCTGATATCTCTTGGAATAGTACCTTTACCTTTATTTGCAAGGTTCGTCGCAGATCACTGTGATGGCGGAATCATGATAACTGGCTCCCATACACCTCCACAAATAATTGGACTTATAATGGTGGATTCTCTGGGTCGTGATCTCTACTGGGATAAATCGGAAGAAATTGAGAAGATCTACAAGGATGAAGATTTTAAATTGAGCCCCTGGGATAGAATCAACGATACTCTATCGGATGATGCTTTTGAAAATTATATACGCTTCATAGAGAAGAAAGCGAAGGGCATTGATGGTTATCGAATCGTTATAGATCCTGCAAATGGAGCAGGTGCAGGGATAATTGATCGGATATTGCAAATACTGGGAGTAGAGGTTTACTGCATAAACTGCAAGAGGAAGAAAATACCTAACAGACCATCGGAGCCAAGAAAAGAGAGTTTGGAGAAATTGAGAAAATTCTCGGAGAAATTTGATCTTGGTGCCGGTACTGATATGGATGCTGATAGAGTTGTATTTTCCTCGCGAGGTAACATAATTTCTGAGGATGTGATTGGTGCTATATTTGCTGAAAGATTTGCAGGGGACAAGGTGGTTACCCCCATAAACTCCTCTCTCCTGATAGAGGAAGTTGCTAGAAAAAAAGGATTTAAGGTCATTTACTCTCGTGTTGGCCCTCCCGAAATAGCAGAAATGCTTTTAAAAACCGGGGCATCCTTTGGATATGAAGAGACTGGAAAATACATATTTCCTCCAGAGACGCTATGGGGTGATTCTATCCTTTCAATAGTTTATATTCTTAAGATAATGAATTCTGAAGGAAGGGACCTATACCAAATTGCTCAGGATTATCCCAAGTTCCATCAGATTAAAGAGAAACTCCCTGTGAGAAGGGAAATAAAAAGAGCGGTGGTGGAAAAAATCGGTGAATATATTGAGAAAAATATTCCAGAGGAGGCAAAAAGAATAATTCGTGTGGATGGTGTTAAGCTCCTTTATGAGGATGCATGGCTTCTTATTCGAGCTTCAGGTACAGAGGATGTAATCAGAGTGTTCTCCGAGGCAAAGGATAAAAAAACGGTCTCTAAGCTGGCAGAATATGGAAAAAATTTGGTGAAAAAATTCATTTTTTCATCTTCTCTCCTGCCAGGGTAAAATACGCAAGAAGTGCATCTAACTGTATTCTTTCATTGGCTCCCTCTACAATTCTGAACTCTATTTCCCCAGTCCTGTCTAACAGCTCAACCTTTAATCGATCCTCTATGGGAAGATCGTATATTACTCTATGAATCTGCTTTATTATATCCTCACCTGATAACCCAAGCTCCACAAGAAGCTTGTTAAGTTTATTTCTTGCTGCTATAAAATCCCCAGAAATTGCCTTTTTAACAACACTCTCAACATCTTCTCTCTTTGCTAAGCCAGTTGCCTTATAAACAACACTTTCATCAATTCTATCAGATATTGTAGCAGACATCTGGAGAATGTTTATTGCCTTTCTCATGTCTCCGGAGGCAATATAAACTATGGCCTCTAACGCATCCTCTGTAATTTCCTTTCCCTCGTTGTTTACTATGTATTTTAGCCTCTCCTTGATATCTTCTGCCTTAAGAGGGGCAAAACGAAAAACTGCACAGCGAGATTGAATAGGTTCTATTATTTTTGAAGAATAGTTGCAGGAAAGAATAAACCTGCAAGTTTTGGAGTACATCTCCATAGTTCTGCGCAACGCTGCTTGTGCATCGGGAGTTAGAGCATCAGCCTCATCAAGGAAAATTATTTTGAAACCCACATCGTTTGGAGCTGCTGTTCTTGCATACTCCTTTATCTTTGTTCTCACAACACCTATACCACGTTCATCGCTGGCGTTCAATTCGTGAAAGCTGGCACGCCAGTTCTCTCCAAATAGCTCTCTGGCAAGAGCTATGGCGCATGTGGTTTTCCCAGTTCCTGCAGGACCAGCAAAAAGCAGATGAGGCATGGTTTTACTCTTAACATAAGATTTTAAGCGTTCAACTATTTCTTTCTGACCAATAACTTCATCCAGATCCCTTGGTCTGTACTTTTCTACCCAAACATCTTCCATGCTTTTGCTATATGCATTGGGCAATTAAATAATTTTCCAAGAAGGGGCACCTACGCTACACCCTCCTTCGGAGGGCTTGCTCGTAACTGACGTTACTCGTTTCCCCTTTCTAAACCCCTCCCTAAG
>JAGHBQ010000199.1 GCA_021160945.1 Thermoplasmata archaeon | reverse complement strand
GGTCCATACAGAACCAGTGCCATGTGATTTTATTCTGGTAGCTGCTGGCAATCTCGATGCTCTTCAGGGCATGCACCCCGCGCTGCGTTCAAGAATAAGGGGTTATGGATACGAGGTGTATATGAAATCCGTAATGGATGACACTGAAGAAAACAGAATAAAGCTTATAAGATTCGTGGCTCAGGAAGTTAAGAAGGATAGGAAGATACCTCACTTTACTAGAGAAGCAGTGGCAGAGATAATCAAGGAGGCGCAGAAGAGGGCAGGGAGAAAAGGAAAGCTTACGCTCCGTCTAAGAGAGCTGGGTGGTCTTGTGAGGGTTGCAGGAGATATAGCCAGAGAATCTCGGGCAAAATATGTGGAGGTGGAGCATGTTCTGAAGGCAAAGAAGCTTGCGAAACCTCTAGAGCAACAGGTTGCAGATAGATTAATAGAAATAAAGAAGGATTACAAGACATTCCTGAACAGGGGCGAGGCGGTGGGTATTGTAAACGGTCTTGCAGTGTATTCTGCAGGTAGCGGTATGGCAGAATATTCGGGTATAGTATTACCCATAATGGCGGAGGTTACCCCTGCACAATCGAGAGATCAGGGAAGAATGATAGCCACAGGTAAACTCGGTGAGATTGCCAAGGAAGCGGTGGAGAATGTGTCTGCCATAATCAAAAAGTATTTTGGCAAGCATATCACAAATTATGATGTACACATTCAGTTCATAGGAACATATGAAGGTGTTGAAGGAGATTCTGCAAGTATAAGCGTCGCTACTGCAGTTCTATCTGCCTTAGAGAAGATACCTGTGAATCAATCGGTGGCAATGACAGGTTCACTGAGCATAAGAGGTCATGTGCTTCCTGTTGGCGGTGTCACCGCAAAAGTTGAGGCAGCTATAGAGGCAGGGTTTGAGAAGGTGATTATCCCAGCTGCCAATCTCCAGGACGTAATTCTCGATGAAGCCCATGAGGGAAGGATAGAGATCATACCTGCCACTACCGTAGTGGATGTCATAAAACATGCTCTGGTCGATTGCGAGAAGAAGGAGGAACTGCTCAAAAAATTTGAGGAAACTACGGGGTTCGAAGAATGATTATCAAAGCTTATAAAGGTAAACTGAGTCTTGAGGAGATTAAAAGACTTGCCTCTCAGAAGATCTATGTTTTCAATCCTAATTGTGTGGTGGGCAAAGAACATTTAATTTACGCTTACAAAAAAGCTAAGGATGCATTTAAAAAAGGGAAAAATATAGCAAGAGAGTTCCATATAGAGCTCATGCTTATTTTAACTGGAAGAAGACAGATAGATGATGCCCTGTCTCTAGCTTCTTTAGAATACAGTAAAGGATTTGTTGCAATTTCTGAAAAAGATTTTGATCTCCCTTATCCAAGAGAGGACGGACTCATTGAGTGCAGAGAAGAGAAGCTTGAGCACCTAGGAATAAATGTAGGAGTGCGAAGGGATAAGCTCTGTGATCTGGCCTTTGAAAATTCTGCTCTTATTGAGCTTCAGAGATAAATACTAATAAATTTTCTCTATCTCTCTTTTAAATTTCTTCAGGGTACCATGTGCTATTTCTTCTCTCACCCTACTCATAAATTCCTGGAGAAAGCATACGTTATGGATGGTAAGCAATCGCATTCCCAGCATTTCATTTTCTCTCACAAGATGGTGTAAATAAGCTTTTGTAAAATTTTGACAGGTATAGCAGGAACAGTTTTCATCAAGTTCCCTGGCATCATTTCGAAACTCACTTCTTCTAAGGTTAATTTTTCCAATCCATGTCAACGCGGTTCCATGTCTTCCATTTCTGGTTGGAAATGCTGAATCGAATATATCCACACCCTTCATAACGGCCTCTATAATCTCAAGCGGGGAGCCCACACCCATCAGATACCTTGGTTTATCTTTTGGAAGAATTGTGGTTACTATATCAATCATCCTATGCATAACTGCTTTTGGTTCACCTATGCTTAATCCTCCAATTCCATAGCCATCAAATGGTATCTGAGAAAGCTCCTGAGCACTCTTTTTTCTAAGATCCTCATAGACACTTCCCTGCACTATGCCGAAGCTTAACTGCTTATCATCTCCTACCGGAAACTCTTTTGCCCACTGAGATGTGAGAATTGTTGCTCTTTTCGCCTCTTCATAATCCACAGGGTAAGGGGGGCAATAATCCAGCATCATAGCCACATCGCTCCCTATTTTTTCCTGAATTTCCTTGCTGAATTTAGGAGTGAAAAGATATTTCTTTCCATCGTAGGGCGAGCGAAAAAGTATACCATCCTCTTTTATTTGAAGTAGAAAACCCTCACGTATTATCTGAAATCCTCCACTATCCGTAAATATGATACCTTCATAATTCATAAATTTGTGGAGACTCCCATGCATTTTTATAATTTCAACTCCTGGTCTGAGAAATAGATGAAATGAATTGCTTATTATGGCTTTCACTCCACATTCATAGAGCTCCTCAGGAGTAAGCGTTTTTACCGTCGCTTTTGTGGCCACTGGCATAAAAAATGGGGTTTTTATCACTCCATGTGGTGTTCTGAGAATCCCGATTCTTGCATTGCCCTCTTCCACTTCTATCCTGTACAT
>JAGHBQ010000011.1 GCA_021160945.1 Thermoplasmata archaeon | reverse complement strand
CCGGGTTCGGGATGAGACCGGGTGTTTCCCCGCCGCTATGGCCGTCACCAGAACCCTGTATTATTGTTCCCTATTTAATTCTTTCGTTAGGTCTAATATCAAAAAAATAAAAAATTTAGATTAATCCGACATTTTCCAGCTCTTTTTTGAGCTTTTTGATTGCTTCCACAATTTCCTCTTTCTTCTTGGCACCCGTGCATACCACTTTGCCAGAGCCAAAGAGAAGGAGAACCACCTTTGGCTCTTCAATCCTGTACACGAGTCCCGGAAACTGCTCAGGCTCGTATTCAACGTTTTCCAAGCCCAGAGACATGGCTATATCTGTGAGGTTCAGCTCCACTCCAAGATCGTAAACCGCTACTATATTCTGTACAATTATCTTAGGTTTGTCGTACACTTCAATTCCCGCCGCTTTCAGCTTCTCCACTAAAATCTTTATCGTTTTCTCAACCTTTTCTATATCCTTTGCCCCAGTGCAATTAACCTTACCACTCCTGAAAATGAGAACTGCAGTTTTGGGCTCTGGCAATCTGTAAATCAATCCGGGAAACTGTTCAGGCTCATACTCCGCTCCATCAAGGGCAAGCGCTATTTTACTCAAATCCAATTTTTCTGCCAGAGAAGTGGATGCCACTATATTCTCAATCTGTACCTTCTCCATTTCATCCTCCATTTAAATCACCTTTAAATAGTGAATACCCATCTCATATAAATACTTCATCATCAGAATTATATTTGGGCATAGTGAGAAAAATTTTTATTCCTTGAGTTTCTTACCCTTTATAGAGGTGGTTTAAAATGCCAAGTTTTCTGAGGAGAAGAAAACCTGCCGAGGGATTTGGAGGGCGTGAGCCTAGGAAATATATAGATTTAAATGAATATGATACCGGTGTGGAGCAAACTGCCACTGGACCTCTTGTGAGGGTTGCCGAAATATACAGATATGAAGATCTCAGACATCTTTCAGATTATGTTTATAATGGAGATATCCTACTCTTAGATTATACCTCCATAGCTAACGATGACCTCACACTGCGCAGAATAATAAGCGAGTTGAAGAGCATTGCCAAAGATGTAAATGGAGATGTTGTAGGCATAGGCAAAAACTTCCTTATAGTAACTCCCAGCGGAATAAAGGTGAGCAGGAAAAAGATAAGGGCCACCTCTTGATTTTTATTCTGCCTTCATCAGCTTGTATCTCCCATAGCTGTAAAGAACTTTGTAGTATCCCTTGAGAAAATCTCCGTTCTCCATATCTATCCTTAGCTTTTTCAGTTCTCCAAGCTTCCTTGGTGTGGCTATCACAATAATGTTTTCTTTTCCTATCCTCCTGAGAACCCTTGCAGTTAACTGCTGATTACCTCTTCCGAATATGAATCCCTGTGAGCCTATAGGTGTAATTATCAGTTTCACCTTAGAATATTTTTCAAGTAACTCCAAAATATCCCTTTCTGCAAGGTCTCGGCCAACAATTTTTCCATTATAAAGAGCATCAATCCCAAGAAGAGTTTTCTCCACTCCAAGTCTCTCCCCTATCTTGGCCACTGTGGTTCCTGCGCCTAAAATATAAAGAGTATCCTTCTCCATATTCTCCACAACAAAATCTGCAATATTCTTCTTTGCCTCCTCTTCATCCTCTCCCACATACTCACTTTTACTTGACTGAATGAAATCCTCTAAAAAAGGCACTTTTGCAAATCCAAATAGTTTTATGTCCAGCTTATTATCCCGATACTTTTCTTCGTCAATGTCTAGGACCTCTCCATCTTTTATGGAGACTCTGCCATTCAAAATAGCTCTTATTATCTCTCCACCTTTTTCAGGAGAAATGGCAAATACTGAGGAATACATCTTTACGCCACTGGGAATTCCAAGAATGGGAATTTTTGAATCGATAACCTCTACAACATCTCTTGCAGTACCATCACCACCCACAAATACTATTAAGTCCACATTTCTATTGAGAAAAAACCTGCAGAGTTTTTTTGTATCTTCTGCGGAAGTTCTAGGAGGCGGAGAATAAACAATTTCATAGGGAACATTAAACTCCCTAAGGATATCTTCACCCATTTTTCCTGAAGCGGTGAGAAATTTCAATCCTTCAACACCCTCTATAGATTTCAGAAATTTTCTTGCTCTTCCACCTGAGATTTCTTTGGCCCCTCTTTTTATAGCCTCCTCTAAAACTCCATCGGTTCCTTTTAAGCCCACACTTCCACCCATTCCCGCTATTGGGTTAATGAGAAATCCTATCAACATATCTCGCCACCTCACAGATCTCCTCAGGGGTTAACTCTTCGGCTCTTTTCTCTCCATAGGGTACATCCCCAAGAATGTTTTTTATTTTCTTCCTCCTCTGCTCAAATATCTTTCTTACTATTGCATCCAGAATCTCTTTTTCATAGCAAAAATTTTCTTTCTTTACTATTTCAACTATGGCAGAATCAACCTTGGGCACCGGCCTGAAATTCCCCCTTTTGACTCTTTTCAATATTCTGGCCTCCCCATTATAGTGCATCATAACACTGAGCCTTCCATATTTTTTGCTTCCAGGCTTGGCGCATAACCGCTCGGCAAATTCATGCTGCAGCATAAGTATGCCCT
>JAGHBQ010000024.1 GCA_021160945.1 Thermoplasmata archaeon | reverse complement strand
CGAAGGGAAGCACCGCTTCTATGGAGGCCACATTGAGAATCACGCCTCCTCTCTTACCTCTTCTCCTGATCATCTCCTGACACATCCAGAAAACGGATTTGAGGTTCACCTCCAGATTTTTTTGAAGAAACTCATCATTCACTTCCAAGAAATCTTTGAAAAGATATATTCCAGCATTATTAATCAGAATATCTACATTATCACCCACATTTTCCCACAGATTTACTATTTCCTCTTTTCTTGAAAGGTCTACCCTGTGAATATTTATATCCACTCCAAACCTGGAGAGCTCTTTTTTAACCATTTCCATCTCCTTTTGATTTATATCCACAAGTTCCAGAGATGCACCCGCCTCCGCAAGGCGATAAGCAATTGCCCTTCCTATACCTGCTGCAGCTCCCGTGACCATTGCCCTCTTTCCCCTCAGAGAGATAAGCTCCTTCAGGAATTTCATTTCCTTTTTCTTTGTCATACTCATCACCACTTTATCTTACATTTTTTTACTATTTAAAATATTTCTTCTCACCTGTTTTGTGACATATTTTGTGGTGCAGTAATACAATTTTAGATCGTACATATAAATCTAGCCTTTTTAATATCAAGTATTTATTTTACTTTTTTTACAATTATGACCTTGAGGAGTAAAACTAAGTTTTGAAAAAATTAGGAAGAGTTCTATTTACATGAAAAATAAAACTCTTAAATACCTCCGTGTAATAATTAGAGATATGGAGTATGCGGCCATAGCTGAAACTTACAGCCTTGTGGAATCAACAACGAAAAGGCTGGAGATGACGGATTATCTTGTTGAATTATTTAAGAAAACTCCACCTGATGTCATTGATAAAGTTATTTACCTCACACAGGGCAAACTTTATCCAGATTATATGGGCATTGAATTAGGAATAGCTGAAAAACTTGCCATAAAAGCAGTGTCACGAACCACAGGTATAAGGGAGAGCGAGATAAATGAACTTCTAAAAAAGCATGGAGATCTGGGTCTAGTTGCAGAGGAAACAATAAAGAAGAAGAGGCAGATGACTCTTTTTTCCTTTGAGGAAGAAAAGAAGCTGACTGTGGAGAAGGTCTATGAGAACTTTGATAAGATGGCACGTGTGGAGGGAGGGGGTTCACAGGAGAAGAAGATACAGTATCTTGCGGAGCTTCTAAATCTCGCTTCTCCGCTTGAGGCAAAGTATATAATAAGAACGGTTGAAGGAAAACTGAGATTGGGGATTGCAGATATGACGATTCTTGATGCTCTCTCCATAGCTTTTGGTGGTAGCAAGGAGCTAAGAAGTTTTGTAGAAAGAGCATACAACATCCATCCTGATCTTGGCTCCATTGCAAAAAGACTAGCAAAGGAAGGAATTGAGGGAGTTAAGAATATCAAGATTGAGTTGGGTATACCCATAAGGGCCATGCTTGCGGAGAGATTACCCTCGCTGGAGGAAATTCTGGCAAAAATGGGAGGCAAGGCTGCCTTTGAGTACAAATACGATGGTATGAGAATCCAGGCCCATATTGGCGGTGAGAAAATATGGCTCTACTCCAGGAGACTGGAGAATCTCACGGAACAATTTCCAGACGTTGTTGAGGCCATAAAAGGGGCCTTTAAAGGTGATGAGGGAATATTTGACGGAGAAGCTGTACCTGTGGATATCAATACAGGAGAGCTTCTACCGTTTCAGGTGGTCTCACACCGTCGTGGAAGAAAATATGGTATAGAAAAGGCTATGGAAGAGTATCCAGTTGTTCTCTTTCTCTTCGACATTCTCTATCTCAACGGCGAAGATCTCACTTCCAAGCCTTATCCTGAGAGAAGGAAAATACTTGAGAGTGTTATCCATGAAACAGACCGTGTGAAACTTGCCACGCAGATAGTCTCTTCCAACATAGAGGAGATTAAGAAGTTTTTCAACAAGGCCATAGAGGATGGATGCGAGGGACTCGTGGCAAAGAATGTAGGGGAGGAGAGCATATATCGCGCTGGAGCAAGGGAATTTCTGTGGATTAAGTATAAGAGGGAATACAAAGTGGAGATAGGTGATACTGTTGATCTCGTTGCTGTTGGTGCCTTTGCAGGGAAGGGAAAAAGGAGGGGGACATACGGTGCTTTACTGATGGCTGCCTATAATCCTGAGAAGGACAGATTTGAAACGGTATGCAAGCTTGGAAGTGGATTTACGGATGAGCAATTGGCGTATCTTCCCAAGAAATTTGAAGCTCTGTTGATAGATAAAAAACATCCGCGGGTGTGGAGCGAGCTCGATGCAGATTACTGGTTTGTGCCTAAAACTGTCCTTGAGGTGATAGGTGCGGAGATTACTCTGAGCCCAACACATACCTGCGCAAGAGATGTGATAGAGAAAGGTGCCGGACTGGCCATAAGATTCCCGCGCTTCACCGGAAGATGGAGAGATGATAAGAGTCCTGAGGAGGCCACAACCACAAAAGAGCTTGTGGAGATGTACAAAAATCAAATAAAAAAGATAGGGTGATTATTTCATTTCTCTGTAAGTTATGAGGAGAGTTGCGATCACCGCAGAAATGATGAAATAGCCCAGCATAATCTCTATTCCCATTTCCAGGGGAACATTGAACATTGTGATCTTTATTCCACCTCCGCCTATTGTTTGAATATGCGGGGGATAGGGCTCCTTCAACACATTTTCTAAGACTCCACCTGCGTAGGTTATGCTAAACCAGGGCTCAACTCCTGTTAGCATTGATATTGAATCCACTATGTTAAAAACGAAGAAGTAGATAATCGCTGTAATTGTTATGGAGATCGCTGAGTTTTTGAAGAATGAGGAAAAGAGATATGTAAGTGCAAGGAGACTCAGAAGATAGAGCAAGGAAAGACCCATGGAATAGAAAACCTCCACTGATATCTCTTTTTTGGCCATATAGGTATCTCCGATGGCTACACCCCAGTAAAGGAGTATCATAATCAGTGAGGCCAGATAAGATGCGAGGAACTTACCCCATAGGATACTCCATCTCTTTATGGGGTTTGGGAAGAGAAAATATCCTGTTTTTTTACCGTACTCACTGGCGATAGCATCTCCTCCAAAGAACAGAGCTGCAAGAACAATAAGAAATGATAAAAAGGATACCCAGCGAGATATGTAATCATTGGATGTCAGATACTCAGGATTAACGTACTTCCACATCACGATAAAATATGTCACCGAAATAGCCACCGTGATGGCGAGAAGTATAAATATTCTCTTAGAGCGAATGTAATTCAAAAATTGATATTTTGCAATTGTAAACATTTGCGCGACACTGCTTTTATCATCCAAGATTGTCACCTCCTATCAGCTTAATATACGCTTTCTCGAGGGCCAGAGATTCGCTCTGATAACTCACCACCCTGTATCCTTTCTCAAGCAATTCTTTAAGAATATGATACTGAATCTCAGCACCGCCTGAGAAGGATAATCTGAGTTTGTAAGGAGATATTAAATTTACAGCCCTGACTCCCTTTATTTCTTCTATCTCTTCCACTTTTTCCACGGGGGATAGAAACTCCACGACCACAGCATGAGTTGAGAACTTTCGAGAAACATTCTCTATGCTATCATAAAGGATGAGCTTTCCTCTGTTTATCATTGCAACTTCGTCGCATACATATGTGACCTCTGGAAGTAGATGGGAGGACATGAAAATGAGAATGCCCTCTTTTTTCAGATCCCTTATTATCTCTCTTATCTCCATCATTCCCTGTGGATCCATTCCTGTGGTGGGCTCATCGAGAATCAGTATCTCGGGATTGACAGCTAAAGTGGTAGCTAAGGCAAGTCTCTGTTTCATTCCCTTTGAGAACTTACCCACCTTCTTTTCCCTCCATTCGTAAAGTCTCACCTTTTTGAGTGCATTTTTAATATCTTTTTTTGAAGCACCCCTTATATCACAGGCCATGGAAAGAAGCTCCATCGGAGTAAGATAAGGATAAAACTCAGGCGACTCTATGAGTGTTCCCACATATTTTAGGGCTTTTTTTATCT
>JAGHBQ010000150.1 GCA_021160945.1 Thermoplasmata archaeon | reverse complement strand
GCGGTTAATAACGGCAATCCGATGTTAAACGCGTTGCGATAGAATATGCGAGCAAAGCTTTTGGCAATTACACAGCTCACTCCAGCAAGCTTGATTATCCATGCTGCATGCTCTCTGCTGCTCCCAAGTCCAAAATTGTTTCCCGCAACAATGATATCTCCCAGCCTGACCTTCTTTGGAAACTCTGGATCCGCATCTTCCAGCACATGCTTGGCCAGCTCTGGCAGATTTGTGCGCAGGTGGAAATATCTTCCCGGCGCAATATGGTCGGTGGATATGTTGTCTCCAAATTTCCAAACTCTACCTCTTATTATTCTCTCCATATCAATCACCTCACAGATACTCACGCGGGTCTGCAATCTTTCCCTCAATAGCGGTCGCCGCTGCCGTTACAGGGGAGGCAAGATATATCTCTGCATTTGGATTGCCCATTCTCCCTTTGAAGTTGCGGTTCTGGGTGCTCAGCACACGCTCACCATCCGCTAGCACGCCTTTATGTATCCCCACACAAGGCCCGCAGCCTGGAGATTCTATGGCTGCACCCGCCTCAACAAATATCTCAAGCAAACCTTCTTTCAGAGCCTGAAGATACACTCTGCGGGATGCCGGAATCACTATTAAACGTGTATCTTTGTGCACCTTGTTTCCCTTAAGAATCTTCGCAGCCACACGCAGGTCTTCGATGCGTCCATTAGTGCATGTGCCTATGTACACCTGGTCTATACGGATATCCATCTTCTTTGCCTCGCTTATTGTTCTTGTGTTATCCACAGTATGCGGAAAAGATACAGTGGGCTCAAGCTCGCTTACATTGAATTCGTATTCTTTCTCAAACCACGCATCATCATCGCTTTTTATCTCTCTGTATTTATCTCCACGCCCCATTTCTTCCAGATATCTCTTCGTGGTCGCATCGGAAGAAATCATCCCTGTCTTACCACCGGCCTCTATGGCCATGTTTGTAATTGTGAACCTTGATTCCATGGTCATCTTCTCAATTGTGGGGCCCACGAATTCCATACTCTTGTAAGTTGCTCCATCTGCGCCTATTGTGCCTATTATGTAGAGAATTAAATCTTTTGAGTACACGCCTTCAGAAAACTCGCCCTCTATGTAGAAAAGATGCGTCTCAGGCACACGAAGCCACACCTTGCCCAGGGCAAAGACTATTGCGACATCCGTGCTTCCCATTCCTGTAGCAAATGCGCCTAATGCTCCTGAAGTGCAGGTGTGCGAATCCGCACCCACAATCAGCTGTCCCGGAGAGGCCCAAGATTCCACAAGTCTCTGATGACACACACCCTCACCCACATCGGAAAGATACGCGCCTGTCTTCTTAGAGAACTCCCGCAGTATTTTGTGTGCATTGCTGAGCTCTTTTCGAGGTGATGGAGTGGCATGATCTAAGAAAAGTATCGTGTTTTTTCTATTGAATACCCGCTCCATACCCATCTCCCTGAGAACCTGCACACTGAGCGGTCCAGTGCCATCCTGAACCATCGCCACATCAATCTTCGCAACCACTATATCTCCCGCTTTAACCTCTTTGCCCGCATGCTCTCCAATTATCTTCTCCGTCATGGTTTTGCCCAACAGTTTCACCTCCTTTTTTCTATAGGGACATACTCCACATACTCAGGACCTATATAATATGCGCGAGGCCTGAATATGCGGTTGTTGGTAGTGTACTCGCACACATGAGCAGCCCAGCCGACGGAGCGCGCCATGGCGAATACAGGGGTGAACAAATCACGGGGTATACCCAGAAAATGATAGACAATTCCTGAATAGAAATCAACATTGGGGAATATTCCCTTCTTTCCCAACTCGCGAATCATTACCTCTTCAATTTTCTTTCCAATCTCAATGTACTTTCTATCATTGTATTTGTTAGATAGATACTCTGCATACTCTTTGAGAATTCTGGCTCTGGGGTCATAGGTTTTGTAAACGCGGTGCCCGAATCCCATAACGCGGCGTTTCACACGCAATGCATTGAGCACATACTTTTCTGCCTTATCAAGGCTACCAATTTCATCAAGCATCTTCAAGACGCGCTCGTTTGCTCCTCCATGAAGAGATCCCTTTAAAGCGCTTATGGCAGATACTATGGCTGAGTTTATATCTGATAAAGTTGAAGCAGTCACCATGGCTGCAAATGTGGACGCATTAAGACCATGCTCCGCGTGAAGAATTAGTGCTATATCAAAGATCCTGGCTTCTTCTTCCTCTGGCTTTTTGCCATGAAGCATGTAGAGAAAGTTCGCAGCATGTCCTAGTTCAGGGTCTGGAGGAATGATTTCTTGTCCACTCCGTGTTTGATGGTAATAGGCAATTATGGTAGGTATCTGGGAAACTATTCTAATTACCTTACGCATCACACCCTCGCGACAGCATCTTAACCTGTCGGGGTCATAGAGTGCAGCATGAGAGACTGCTACCTTCAGAATATCCATAGGATGAGGGTGGGGAGGTAATTCTCTCAGGCAATCTTCCACTTTTTTGGGAAGGTCCCGCAGCCTTCTCATCTTGGTAGAGAATTCTTCAAGTGCCTCTTTTGTGGGTAATTCTCCGTAAAGCAGAAGATATGAAGTTTCCTCATAAGTAGAATATTTTGCTAGCATTTCCTATGGGTATGCCTCTATATATTAGCTTCCCTTTAGCTCCATCAATTGCGCTTATGGCGGATAACGCAGCAATAACGCCTTCCAGACCCTTGGAGTACGGAATAGGGCCATCTTCCTTTAAAACATCCATCTCTATCATCTCCGAGTATTGAAACTCAAAGAGGTATTGATTACCAATATTTTAGATTTTGAGTTTGAACTTTTAGTTTTAAAACCAAATTATAAAGTGCTTTTTTCTATCAAATTTAAATATTCTTTTAACTTTCAATCTGCTGATAATCTTGAAATTTAATCAGAAAATCTAATAAACCCGTAGGCAATCAGGAAATGTTGGGCAGGTGGCAGAGTGGTTATGCGCGGGACTGCAGAGAACCCCTTTGGAAAAGGTGTTTCATCCCCAAAATCTGGAATTAATTACTTCTCCATACGGGATGAATTCTCCAGGTGGATTCATTCCCGAGTAAGTAAAGAGCATGCCAGGAAGGTTATCTCATATCTGGACAGATTTGCAGGAGAGAGGCCTATATCTACCCCTAAGGATGTATTTGAGATTAAGAGCAGAGCCACAAGCCAGAAATACATAGTTGTAGCCCTTCGCAATTTATTGAACTTCGCCGAAGAGATGGACTTACTGGACGAAGTGAGAATAACCAAAATGCGTAAGGTTTTAAAAGTAATCCATAGCAATCCAGATAACTTTATTCCCTCAACGGAGACAGTTAAAGGAGTATATAAAGAGATAGATAATCCAGATTTCAAATTACTTTTTGAGATACTGGCATGTTCAGGGCTAAGGATAATCGAAGCGGTGCAATTTCTTAAAAACTTCGAAAAGGATAAACTGGAGTATAAAGATAATTTCGCCAGATACCCGTTATTTTCCATAAGACACACTAAAAAGG
>JAGHBQ010000125.1 GCA_021160945.1 Thermoplasmata archaeon | reverse complement strand
GGGATTATGTGAATGCGTATAATAGAATAAAAACTGTTGAGGAAAAGCTTGAAGACATTCGGAAAAGGGAAAAGAAGATTCGGAAAATAAATGAGTCGATCAGAAAAAAACTTAATTTTGCATCATCTCTAGGCCTGGAGATAGAGGAATATGAGAAAAAAATGAGCGAAATCTATTCCTCTAAAAGTTCTCGTGAGATGGGTAGAAGAGCAGAATCTCTTATTGGAGAAATAGAAGCAAAGCTAAAGGAGAAAATTGAAAGCTTAATCGGGAATGTGGAAGCTCAACTTGATAATATGAGGAGGAAAGGTGAGGACATCACTGCCTCTGAATCTTTACTAAGCAAGGCAAGGGAAGAATTGAGAAGTGGAGGATACAAAAAATCTCTTAAATTTGTGCTGGATGCAATGGGTGAGATAGAGAATTTCGAAATGCAGAAAACCATAGCGCTGGGTATTCTGAGAAGAATAGAAGATAAAATCAAGAAAATGAAAACTCTTCTGCCCAGAGAAGTAATCCATGGTTATCAGGAGGCAAAATCTCTCTTTCTAAAAGGAGATTATCAAAATTCCATAGAAAAATCTATGGAAATAAATGAAAAGTTATGGGACATTGAAAGGATAACTGAAAGGATAAAGGAGAGAAATGTTCAAATAAAAGATATTGTTGTTAAGGCTCACAGATCCGGAATGGATGTAAAGAATGTACTTCGTCTTTTCAATCGAGCGAAGGTAGAATATCAAAAGCTTCATTATGGAGAGGCCTATAAACTAGTTGAAGAATGTTACGGAGAGGCCAAAAAACTTATAATGAAACTTATGGAGAAATATAAAAAAGTATACGCAGAGATTTTAAAGCTTATAAAAGAGGCAGGACTGGAGGAATATTTCAAAGATGTGCTGGATGAAATCTATGAAGCGTTTGAGAAGGAGGATACAGATATTCTTAAGGTAAAGCTTTCATCATTAAATGAGGAGCTTAAAGAAAAGATAGAGGATAAAATGAAAGAGATGCTCGAAGTGCTTCATGAAAAAGGAGAGTTTGCCACTCAGCTTCTGGGCGAGAAAATTATAGAGCTAGATAAGGAAGAGAAAAAACTAGAGAAGATGAAAGATAAATCTTTGGGGGATTTTGTGAAATATTATGAGCAACTTATAAAAAAGATAGAAGAAGATATTGTGACGGGAGTAAGGAACAAAATAGAAGAATTCCGCAAAGAACTTGAAAAATATGAAAAAATGGGAATTGAGGTAAATAAATATTATGAGAAGATAGGAGATTTGCTTTCAAAATTGACAAAAGAGAACTCTGTGGAAATTTACGGGAGCTTTGAAGAGCTCAAGAAAGCATTTGACTCTTTTGCTCAGGAATATTTGAGTTCCTATGTGAACAATATTGTTGAGAAGGTTGAGAAATACAGCAGAGATAAGGCACAGAAATTCAGAAAAAGAATGGAAGAGCTTATACATAATGGAAAATATGAGGAATTATCTGCAGTGGCCAAAGAAGTGGATGAATTTATAGCAGAGTATAAATTGAATGTTCAGGATCTCAATCGCCGAGTCCGTGAGTTGAAAGATCTACTGGTTGAAGCTACCAAGATAGGCTATGATATCAGGGAATATGCGAAGGAGCTAAAAGAAGTGCTGAGCAATATTAAGGATATTAGGGAAGCTATTAAAAAAGTGGGTGACATAGAAGAAAAGATCAGGAAATCCATAGAGAAACTGGAACCCAGATTACTCTTTTCCCTGGATATAAAAGGGAAAGTGGATAATCGTTACCAGGCCAAGATAAATGTAAGAAATGAGGGCGATGTGGATGCTTTCAATGTGAAACTCGTGGTGAATGGAGAACTCAAGACAGAAAAGCCGGTAGAGATAAATGTTGTAAAGAAAGGCAATGAAGAGATCATCGATGTTTTTCTGCTTCCCGGAGAAGGTGAAGAGATAGAGATAAAAGGAGAATACGAAAGATTCGACGGTAAGAAATACAGAAGCGCTGAGAGGGTCAAAATAGAGTTAAAAAAGAAGGGGTTTCATGTGGAGAAGAATAAGAGCAAGGTAAAGTGTTCCTTCTGCAGGGGCACAATACTACCGGGAATGGACATAGTTATATGTGATAACTGTGGTGCTGTTTATCATCTTCCATGCGCTCGAAGAGCAGGGAAATGTGTGAAATGTGGGACATTATTCAATTTCGAGTGATATAATGATAGTGAAGAGATTTGGTTTTGCAAAACTAACGGAGGGAGATATCTCAACACCTCGACTGGTGAAGATTGGAGAAGATATGAAATTTGAAGGTACCACACCAGTATTTCTGGGCAAAGATGTGAAAAGTGGGATCCTCTATCCTCCAAGTCTAGAGCAGAGAGAAGTAGAAATTTCGGAGAATATATATCTCATACCAAATCTCAATGACATGCTTCGCAATACCAAAGAGCTTGTGGATTACACCCTGAAGATAAGAAACAAACTGGGATTCGGGAAAATTTTCTATGCTCCTGGGATACCACCGCATCTCATCCCTATATTTTTTTATCTCGGTTATGATTTATTCGATGATTCCAGAGAGAGAATGGATAGCTATTCATTGATTGGTAAAGTTCCTTCAGGAATTGATAACTTTTCAAAATTCATTCTGGATGAGAGTATAAGAGCATTTAAGTTCGGTAGATTGAGAGAGCTCGTAGAAGGAATTCCAGATAACAAAGCCAAGGAGATTTTGAGGTATCTAGATCTGAAATATTACAGAGAGCAGGAAAGATTCTGGCCCATATGGAATGAAAGGCTTGAAGCAGTGAGCCATGACTCCCTCTTCAGGCCGGATGTGCAGAGATGGATGCGTCGTTTAAAAGAAAGATACAGAAAACCAAAGTATGCAAAGCATCTTCTTCTCATTCCCTGCAGTGCTAAAAAACCCTACTCTCTATCTAAAACTCATAGAGAAATGAAGAGACACATAAAGAGCACTATGCATGAGGTAATTTTAACCTCTCCTCTGGGTCTGGTGCCTAGAGAATTAGAGTCATTTTATCCTGCACAGAATTATGATATTCCCGTGATAGGCCACTGGTACGAGGAAGAGATAAAGATGATAAGAGATATGCTCTCCTGGTATCTTGAGAAATTTGAATATGAGAGCATAATTTCCTATCTTCCAGAAAGCATGAGATTCCTTAATGATATACTTCGAGAATATGGAGCCGAAATTATATGGGGTAATAATTTAGATGCTCTGGAAAGAGAGACAAAAAAGATTGATTATCATGTTCCACATGGGAAAATTCTAAGGGAGTCTCTCGGCTCCCTAGCAGCTTACCAGTTCAACATTTCTCCCGAATATATGGAAGGTATAAAGGTAAAGGGTAAATATCCACGTATTAATATATGGAATAAAGGAAAAAGATTCTTTGGATACAATATCCAAAAGGGAATGCTCACTCTAACAGAAGAATCTTCTAGAGTTTTGCTCAGAGAAAGAAAGTATGTTGTTTGGATTGATGATTTCCATCCGGAGGGAGATGTTTTTGCAGCAGGTATTCTCAATGCCACACCAGAGATCAGGGAAGGTGACGAGGTGGCGGTGGCTTTTGATGATGAACTCAGAGCATGGGGCACTGCAAGAATGTGCTCCTACGATATGGTCAACGAGAAGAAAGGAAAAGCAGTAAAAATAAGAGGAAAAATTTAGAACCACTGTCTTGTTATACTCACATTAAAAGGCTCAAAAGTTCTCTTGATGGTATCATCGTAAATTTTGAGATAATAATCAATATCCACATCTTCAATAGATGCCATTTCTATGGGTCTCGCTCGGTAAGTGGGTCCTCCAGAGCCTTTAACTATAACAATGTAAAGATAAGAGCCCCTATGGACTTCCACACCAAATTTATCCTTAAGAATCTTGGCAGCCACGCTTGCTTTGGTAGCCTTCTCATACTCCTCTGGTTTTTTGGTAAGCTGCTCTACTGTTGCCAGCTCTTCAAGATTTATATCTCCCCTTTTTATTTTGTTCCGATAAAAGAGTCTTATTTCTCTCGCCCTATCCACCTCATTGTTGAGGAGCGCTTCTATTATTTCTTTCTGTGCTCTCTTGATGATTGGGGGATAATCTTTCCTTATGCATTCAAGCCCTACAACTTCTATCTTTCCCTCTGATAGATGGGCATACTTCTTTTTCGTCCAGTACACAGCCTTTTGAGCTACTCTCTCCACTTCAATATTCAGTGGAAAACTCTCATTTATCTTTTTCAGAATACTTTCAACATTCACTCCAGTAAACTGGATGCCATCTGTATCCACATATATTACATCTCCACCCATCTCTTCAATTAGTTTCTTCACCTCTTTAATATAGAATCTTGCGAGGGCTGCAATTAGCTGCGCGGCATATCTGTTGTAATAAGTTGCACCGCTCCATCCCATGTATCCGTACATTGCATTTGTAATCACCTTTATGGCTCGCTGCTGTGCATCCAGCTTTTTATCATATTTATCTTTGAGAATCTCTTTTATTTTCAATCTTCTATCCAAAAAATCGTCAATCAGAGAGGGAATAACTCCCCTAATATCTTTTCTTATCCTATACTTTTTTTCTTCGATCTTAATTTCTTCTCCCTCCTTTACATTTACCGTCTCTGGACTTATGTTCCACGCCTTGATTATGTTTGGATACATGCTTTGAAAATCAAGATAGATGACATTTTCATACACTCCAGGAGCCTTGAGCCATACATAACCTCCCTCATACCATTTCTCTCCGCCAGTTCTGATTTCCTTAATCCCTCTCTTCTTCATCTCTCTAACAACAATAACATCTACGAGTTCGCCTACTGTCATCCTGATTTGCTCCTCCAAGGGAATATCGCAGAGCTCAGAAATGCTCTCTTCGAAGGGGATGAGCTCATTAGCAACATCTTTTATTACTTCCACATACTTTTTAAGATAGCTCTTTCTCTCTTCTCTCTTCATCTTTCTAAGGCGAAAATGAGGTATTCTTTTAAACTCTATCCCCAGAGAATCTGCCAGCTCATCTAATTCCTTGGTGGGAAGTCTTGTAAAATCTCTCCATGCTATGGCAAATAAATCTATATTTTCCCTGCCGGGTATTTTCGTTCTCTTTAAAATTATTCCACGAAAGTATTTTCCTGAGAGCTTGATCTCCTCTCCATTTTTTCCAAGAGTCATCCTTATTCATATTTTTTCGTCCTCTCTGCAAGATATGGAAAATCCTCGTAATCCTGCTTAAATCCTATTATGCGATCAGGATTATACCTAGAAAAATAATCAAGAAAATTTTTAAGGATATTCTCCTCCTCTCCTTCAAAAATAAGTGGTTTGTCTCCATATACCGCAATCATTTCTATCCTATCCCTTTTTGAATTCGGGAAAATATCCCCCTCAGGTAGAATCTTGAAATATAGGTTTTTCATAGCCTAAAATATCTCTGGAAGATTATTAAATTTTTCTGAGATAACTGCGAATCTGCTTCATGGCTAGGGATCTTTCCTTCTCTCCGGGGGAGTAGGGAAAGTTGTATATCGGCCCTCCAGGTCTCTCGTTGTAGAATGGCCTATTACATCCAGGACATCCAGAGGTCATAAAAGGTATTCCTCTTTCCACTGCCCTTTTTGCTTTTTCCGGTATTTTAATCTCAACAACTTTTCCATCTTCAAAAGATGCAAAATTATCATAACCCTGATAAAGAAGGTATCGCATAAGCTGTATGGCTCGATATCTTCCGACATCCGGATAAGAGCCACCGAAAAGTGGAGTATATGAGAATAGACCCACAGAGATATTGAGATCTCGAAGCTCTTTCATAACCTGGTAAAGGTCTTCATCACTTTCACCCAAGCCAACGATTAGATGGGTATTCACCTTTTTGAAAATTTTAAGGGCCTTTCCCAATGCCCCCCATGTCATCTCCCAGGTGAACCGATTGCCCACCTTGTATCCCTTCACTTCATCAAATATTTCCTTATTAGCAGCATCCAAAGCAAAGCTTATGGTGTCAACCCAGTCAGCAAGGAGAAGCATATCCTTCTCCTCTATTGGAACTATAGAAACGGAAACAGGGATATCTGGCAATAGAGATTTCAGATAAATTAGGTCATCCACAACCCCGGGATAATCTAAAGTTTGAAAACATATTCGTGAGAAATTTTTTATCTTCCTCAGAATCTCCACTGGATACGGTATCCAGAGAATTCTAGAAAGATAACCCTCTTTTCTTCTATCTCTGGCCTGAGCACAGAAACTGCAGTTTGAGAAACATCTCTCTCCAACCATTATATAGGCGGTTGTAGGCTCTGCCATGAGTTTTCCTTTTTTTAGTTGCATCTTTACCGCAGTTCCATAGGAAAGCCGAATAATCATAATCCTCGCCTGTCCAGCTCGTTGTGGATTATAGTGATCACATGTGAAGAGAGTAAACTCTTTGGCCCCACAGAAATTATGCCCTCAGCTCTCCTCATGACTTCTCTCTCTTCTTCATCATTCAGATTCACACTATCGCTCAGGACAAAAGAGGCATCTTTTTCTATTTCCATAGTTCTCAAATCCTCTCCATCTTCACGAAGATAGTATAGCTTTCCCACACTTTCAAGCTCATCTAGAATATCCTCAAGAGTTGCCTTTTTTATATAAAATCCTGGAGATGTTCGAATCTCCCTTTCAGGAGAGTAATTCACTATTGCATTTCTTATTAGCGCAGCAGTGCTTCTCTCATCAGGATTCAGATATTTCACTCTTGAGGCATCAATCTTCAATCTCACATAAAGCTTTGGAAAATATGCAAAGAAAAGAACATCTCTCCTTATGTTATGGGATAGAAATGTGGCGGCATTTATGCATCTTGTAATAACATCTATTCTTCCAGAGCCCGCAAGATCATTGAGATTAACATCCCCTGAAAATTTGTGACCTATGAGCAGGAATGCTCTCATAACAATCCCTGAAGATCAATGTTCCCACTCTTCATCTGTCTTCTAAGAGCTCTCATCAGCTTTCTGTTCCCCCTCATCTCTTTCATCATCTTCTTCATCCTGTGATACTCTTTAAGCAGATTTCTCACATCCTGCTCATTTTTTCCACTTCCTATGGCCACTCTTTTTATCCTGCTTCCCTTTATTATCTCAGGATTCTCCAGTTCCTCATAGGTCATGGAATCTAGAATCACACGATATCTTCGTAGCTTCTCCTCACTCTCCTCCACAAGATTTTTATCTATTTCCCCCATCTTAAAAAAGGGTAGAGAGTAAAGAATCTTCTGAAGGATACCTGGCTTTGACATCTGCTCCCACACCTCGTACATGTCCTTGAGGTTGAATTTTCCAGTGAGCATCTTTTCCATTACCTTCTCGGCTTTTTCCTCCTCTAACTCCAGCTGCTTCGCAGTCTCAAGAAGGGTTTCAAGATCTCCCATCCCCAGAAGACGAGATATAAATCTTGTGGGGTTGAAGTGCTCCAGATCCTCTATATGCTCGCCTGTTCCTATGAACACCACTGGGGCACCAGTAGTGGCCACTGCGCTCAGAGCACCTCCACCCTTGGCACTCCCATCCATTTTAGTTATGATAACCCCTGTGATCCCAACCGCATCATGGAATGCCTTCGCCTGCTTACCTGCCTGCTGTCCAATAGTTGCATCCATCACAAGAAATATCTCATCTGGCTGTATTATCTTTTTGAGTTCCTCCATCTCCTTTATGAGATCGTCCTCCAGAGAATGACGACCTGAAGTATCGAAGATTTTAACCTGAAAGTCTTTAGTTTCTTTGAGCGCCGCTCTGGCGATTTTACGTGCATCTTTCTCTCCAGGTATCCCAAATACAGGGATGTTGAGCTTTTCCCCAAGTTGCTTAAGCTGATCATAGGCTGCTGGTCTATGAGTATCACATGCCACAAGGGCAACACTCAAGCCTTTATTGTGAAAATATTTAGCTAATTTACCGGCGGTGGTGGTCTTGCCCTGGCCATAAAGACCAACAAGCATAATCTTCTGAGGTTTTAATTTTATCTCCTTCTCCTTTCCGAGTATGGCAACGAGCTCCTCGTAAATTATCTTTATGAGAAAATCTCTGTAGCTCATTCCAGAAGGAGGTTTTTCCTCCAAAGCGCGGCGTTCAACATTTTTCGATAATTTTAGAGCTAGATGAACTTCGACATCTCCTTTTAAAAGTGCTCTTTGAATATCTCTCACAACTTCTCTTATGAGAGATCTGTCAACATGCCCTGCCTTCGTAATCTTCCTTATAGTATCTCGAAGAGATGCGCCTAGTGAATCAAGCATATACCTTTAACACCTCCCACATTTAAAATTTTCCTCTTAGGTAAGCGATAGATTGCAGGATGCTTTTCACTATATGCTCGAGGTCAGAGAAGAGCTGGAAAATTCATAATTTTCCTTTACTTCATATTCCTGCGTACTTCTGCTGATTTTTTAAAATCTATTTAGAAGCGCGGGGAGGGGGATTCGAACCCCCGCGGGCAACAGCCCAATGGCTTAGCAGGCCATCGCCGTACCACTCGGCCATCCCCGCCTTCGATGTGATATGAGAATTTGGTATATTAATTTATTTCTCCGCAGTAAATGGTGTAGTATTCCAAAATAATTTAACATCCAGGACATTATACAG
>JAGHBQ010000182.1 GCA_021160945.1 Thermoplasmata archaeon | reverse complement strand
CTCTAACCTTCCACACATCTTTCCTGGTGGAGTATCCCAGTATTCTGGCATCCCCTCTTGTGGGCTTGAGCAGAGTTGCAAGCATTCCCACGGTGGTTGTTTTACCTGCACCGTTTGGACCTAAAAGCACCGTTATCTCTCCCTTTCTCGCCTCAAAACTCACATTCTTGGTACCCCATACTCCGTTTGGATACTTCTTTGCCAGAGAGTCTGCGATTACCCCCATATGCCTCACCATGCTTGCCAGAGTTTATATTTCCACTGGAGAGTTTTTACCACCATTTCTGGTATCGGCTGTGGATAAGCAAGAATATTCCCGCTGCTATCAGCAGCAGTGGACCTATTATGCATATGTTGAAGTCAAAAACTCCAAGCATATCCAGGAGCCAGAGAATACCTATTACTATAAGAAATATTCCGGAAAGTATTGCACTAGTAGATAAAAACCTCCATGACCTCATATTCTTATGACCTCCTTTACTTTGGATTTCTTGCTTATACTCATCTTCTCTGCCTCAAGCTTATCTATGATACAGTTATCTCCTATTTCGACCTCCTCTCCTTTCACATAACCGGCTACTACATCCTCTAAGTATATTTTCTCACCCTCTATTTTCTCCGCCTCAAGCTTACATGGATATTTTCTCAAAAAGCCTCTTTCACATTCTACTGTGATGTTCTCTCCACGAATTTCCTTGACCTTACTTTTTTCTTTACTCATTTTTATGTGAATCTCTTCACCTTCCAGATATTGGGCAGATAAATATCCACCAATTCTTATTCTCTCCCCTTTTATTCTCTCCGCTGCTATTCCTCCTGCAAACTTCAGTTCTTCTCCAATAACATTTTTTGCTTTCAAAGCACCGGCTATGCTTATAACTTCGCCATTAACTTCGCCCTGAATTTTAGCTGCTCCTGCACACTTGAAACTCTCTGTTTTTATGTTTCCCTCTGCACTTAGTGCCCCAGATACAGATATCCTCTTAGCGACCACATCACCTGTGATTTTCAGACTGCCTGCAGCTGATACATAATCGTACCTTCCAGGTCCGAGGACACAGGAACCAGCACATTTATAATCCCTTCTCCTCTCCTCAGATACTCTTTTCTCCATCATCTCATCCACATTTTTCATTGCTATATCAACAGATTTCTTGGCTGTTTCTACCGCACTCTTCACTATTTTGTTTATGCTTTTTTCTACATTTTCTTCCTCTTTTTCCTCATCTCTGATTTTCTTCTCTTGCACATTACTGTTTCTCTCTCTGAGATATCTTTCCAGTATGCTCTCATAGATCTCTTTAGAGATTTCACCGTTTTCGTACTTCTCTTTTAATTTTTTCAAGAATTCATCTTTCATAATACATGCATGGATAAGTTGCATATAAACTTTTTTATAAAAATTTATTTTTAAAAATTCAACTTCAACCTTGAAACTTCAACTTAAAAGTTGAAATACTATGAGTGCATAAAGATAAATATGAATTTGGACAGTTTTGCAGAAATCATATCACCTCTGCGATTAAGGATACTTGAATCCCTAAAAGAGGAGAAACATCCCTCTGAACTGGCTTCAGAATTTAAAATAACACGGCAAGCTGTGGATAAACATCTTACACTTCTCTACAACTACGGACTTGTGGATAAGAGAATAAAGATCTCCCATAGACCGATGATATTCTATCGAATAACGTTGGAGGGCGAGGATTTCCTACAGAATCTTAATGAAGTTGCTAGAGAGCATATCCTGAGCCTTCGGAAAAGATATAAAGATGAGCTTTTTATCCTTGACCAGATGCTAGTGGACGGGAAAATCGACGAGAGGGAATATCTGCAGAGAAAGAGAAATCTCGATAAGAGATTTAGCTGGGTGATGAAAGTATGAATATAAGAAGAGGAAAAAGAGAGGACTTGCAGTATCTTCCTCAAATCTTGATGGAAGCCTATAAGGGCATGGAAGAATACGGAGAAAGAGACCTGGAAAGAGCCAGGAAATATATTGAAGAGCTTTATGAGGAGGACCCCGGATGCTTCTTTGTTGCAGAAATCAATGAAGAAATAGTGGGTTTTATATTCTGTAACCGATTCTGGTACAGCAAATTCGAGCATTCGCAGGTAGGTGCAATACATGAAATCGTTGTGCTTCCCTCACATCGGCACGAGGGAATAGGCAAGATGCTTATAGAGAGGGCAATGAAGGAACTCATGCCCTCAAAAATTGAACTCTGGGTGGGCGAGAAGAATGAAAGGGCGATAAAATTCTACGAAAAACTCGGATTTAAAAGAAAAGAAAGGGCTGGAAAATGGATAAGGATGATAAAGGATTAGATTGCATAGACAACCTTTTTCATGTTAGGGCGCTCTTTATAGAACATTCTGCTTCCGCACTCGCACTCCAATTGCTGGACACCGAGCTCGCTTGTGAGGGGTCTACCACATCTTATGCACCTATACATTAACCCTCACCTTTCTCCAATCTTTATACACATCAGGGGTGTATGCTCCTCCTGCAAATTTCAAACCACAGTGAGTGCAGATCCATATTCCCGTAGATAAACGCTTAACTGCATAGTGATGACATCTGGGACATAGATGCTTTTTCTCCTTCTCCTTCATTATGTCTGCCCAGCGGTAACGAAGCGATATGCCATATCTTGGACCGAAGCGACCGGCGATTCCTACCTTCTTAGTTCTCTTTGCCATCTGAATCACCGAGAATAATTTCTCTCACTTTGGCGCCGATATCCATGCTCATATTTATAACTTTCTGCACTTCCTCATAGGTGAAGGTGCCACTGAGACCTTTCTGCATAGCATTTATATGGCCCTCCTCATTTGTTGTCACGGTTAATCTCGCAGAAGCTATGCTCTCTTCATCAAGATTTGGATCTGCCACTATCCAGTTGCCTATCTTTGCAAAAGTTACAGGCACAGGATAGTGCTGCACTGGCAGCTTGTAATCATCTCCAAGTTCATATCTTGATGCAGGAACAATCGCATCTATCAAAGCTGCAAGAGCACCATAACCTGCGGCATCAAAGAGATTGCCATCGTAATCCAGGACATGGATATCCACGAAGATTATCCAAACTTTCTCTCCTTCTTCAATTACAAGCTTCTCTAAGTCTATGGCATGACCCTCACGTATTCCGCGATCCACCACGCGGGCAAGTTCTATGGCCTCCTCTCCCGGCGGTCCTGGTTCAAATGTTGGTGATGCCAAAGGTGCAAGCTCCGCATTGGTAGTAAGAATACCCATATTGGGTGTATCTGGGAAAGGAGTTCCTATCTCTACCTTCACACCCGCTAAAACCTTTGTTTTGCCAAGCTCTACCAATGCTGATCCTTCAGCCCTCTTCACATATCCTTTGGTTATCTTAAGTGCTCTTATCTCATCAAATCCCCTACCATCTACTCTTGTTCCCTTAGAAGCAAGTCTATTTATGTAATTTTTCATCATTTCAGGGATTACTCCTGCAGTAAACTTAGAATTCGACATTTACACCACCTCTGTATATTTCTTTTTTAATGCTTCAATCTGCATCTTATAAATCGTCTGTGCAGCCTCCATGGCCATATCCATAGCTGTTTTTAATTCATCATAGCTCATATCTCCATCCATCTGAAGTAATGCGATTTCCTTCGTGCGAGGAAGTATGGCCATGGGCACATCTGCCTCCCCGAAATTATCCTCTTCCTTGTTGAGGTCAAGTACCACTACCCCATCAATCTTACCTGCTGCACATCCAACTATGAGATCCCTCATTGGTATGCCTGCATCCGCAAGTGCAAGAGATGCTACAGTGATACCTGCAACCCTCGTTCCCGCATCCGCCTGTAGCACTTCTATGTAAACATCTATACTTGTCCTTGGATATTTCTCAACAAATATAACACTCTCTAGAGCCTCACTTATTACCTTGCTTAGTTCTACCGCTCTTCTGTCCGGCCCCGGCCTCTTTCTCTCATCCACACTGAATGGTGCCATACTGTATCTTGCCCTCACTATTGCCTTCTCAGCCTCCTGCACATGTTTTGGATACGCTTCTCGGGGCCCGTAAACTGCAGTAATAATCTTATTTCCACCCCACTCAATATAAGCAGAACCATCTGCCCTCTCAAGAACTCCTACTTCCATCTTAATGGGACGAAGCTGATTGGGCAAACGACCATCTATCCGAAGTCCATTATCATCTATGAGCCTTATATCCGACTTAATTCCCATTTTCTTCACCTCTTTCCTTTTCTAGGAAAGCTTTAATTCTATCTGTAAGCCCATAAGTATGAGCTTCGTTCTCTATCATCCTTATAGCCTTTATCACAGTGATTATTCCCTCTGGAGATCCGGAGATCCAGATCATGCCATTTTGGCCCACATATATTCTGCATCCTGTGTATTCCTTGAGCATTTGAATCATCGAGCCACCCTTCCCTATTACTCTGGGTACCTTGAAGGGTGATATCTTTATTAAATGTCCACCTTCAAGTTTACGAAGTCCTTGTTCCTTCATAGTTACCCATACTTGACCAAGGTCATTCACATTACTCACCTTTGCTAATATTACATCTCCAATAGAAAGGTATCTGGCTGTGTAGCCAAAATCAACATGCCAAGGGACATCATTCACATGCAGCGGTGCATAATAGGGTGCATTGATATTCACTACCCAGTTCATGGGCGCTATATCTATTATTTTTCCTATCACTTTATCTCCCTTCTTAGGTATATAACAACCGGATAGGGGTATAACATTAACAT
>JAGHBQ010000054.1 GCA_021160945.1 Thermoplasmata archaeon | reverse complement strand
CTTCCATTATGTAATCTCTAAAAGCATCTATAGCATTTTTCAGCTCCTGATCAGCCTGATAATAGGTCTCTATCTTCTGTGCATATTCTAGATCCATCTCCTTTCTCATTGCCTGAATTCTTCTCACGATCTCTCTTGCAAAACCCTCATTGCGCAACTCTTCAGTTATGTGAGTATCCAAGTAAACTAAAATGGGAAGGGATTCGACTTCTACAGCAAACAAACCCTCTTTGGGTTTCTCGACTATGTTGAGATCCTCTTTTGTGAGTGTATGGCCTTCAACTACCAGTTCTCCCTCATTCAATTTTTTCACAATTTCTCTTGGATCCAAAGTCTTCAGCTTCTCCACCACTCTTTTCATATCCTTCTTTAGCTTTGGCCCAAGAACCCTGTAGTTTGGTTTCACTTCCACCTCTACCATTTCTCCAGTTGAAATGGAGATTTCTATATCCTTCACATTCACCTCTTCACGCAGCACCGACGCAAATTTCTCAATAATGGTGTGATACTTCTCATCGGCAACGATGCTCATCTTTCTCAATGGTTGTCTCAATTTTATATTGGCAAGCTGTCTTGCCCTCCTTCCTGCTTCAGCTATTTTTATGGCAACATTCATCTCCTCTTCTAGAGTGGTATCTATGAGAGCTTCATCTGCATGGGGATAATCTTCGAGATGCACACTATCTTTCATACCCCAAGTTCCCTGATACATAATCTCTGCAAAGTAAGGGGTAAACGGTGCCATAAGTCTTGCAAGAGCTTTCAGCGAGTTATATAGAGCGGTATAAGCTGATATTTTATCTTCGTTGATCTCTTCTTTCCAGAATCTGCGTCTTGATCTCCTCAGATACCAATTGCTGAGCTCATCTATGAACCTCTCTATAGCTCTTGTAGCTTTATGAATGTCCAGAGAATCTAGATTCTTTCTCACATCCTTTACAGTCGAATTTAGACGGGAAACCAGCCATCTGTCAAGTTCATTCTTTATCTCACCTGCTTTCTCTGGAGTGAAATTATCCAGTTTTGCATTGTTCTCAAAGAAAATATACACATTCCATAGAGTGAGCAGTGTTTTCTGCATATATTCCCTAACAAGATTTTCAGAGAATCTTCGGCTCTTCCAAACAGGTGATGCATAGAGATAAAGACGAACCGCATCTGCACCCACTTTATCCATTATTTCCATTGGGTCCACTGCATTACCTTTGGATTTGCTCATCTTCTCTCCATCTTCGTCCAGAATAAGACCGAGGGTGAGAACATTTTTGTAAGGGGCACGATTGAAGAGCAGGGTTGATATTGCCATTAAGGTATAGAACCATCCTCTTGTTTGATCAAGAGCCTCTGTGATGAAATCCACCGGGAAGGAGTTTTTGAAATCTTCCTCATTCTCAAATGGATAGTGGAACTGTGCAAAGGGAGCACTTCCGGAATCAAACCACACATCTATAAGATAAGGCTCCCTTTTCATCTCTTTCCCACAAACTGGGCATTTGATTTGAAGCTCATCCACATAAGGGCGATGAAGTTCAAAATGCTCCGGCACATTATCCGGCTTGGCATGTTTCAGCAAATCTTCCTTTCCATCTGGGATATAAACATGCCCTTCAGGGCATATCCAGATGGGTAAGGGGGTTCCCCAGTATCTGTTGCGAGATAGAGCCCAGTCCTTAACATCCTCAAGAAAGTTTCCGAAGCGCCCATGTTTGAGATGTTCGGGTTTCCAGTTAACTTCTTCATTGTTCTTGAGAAGATCATCTCTCTTTTTGCACATCCCTATGTACCAGGTATCTAAGGCATAGTAAAGAAGCGGAGTTCCACATCTCCAGCAGAATGGATAGTTGTGCTCCACCTTTCCTGATTTAAATAATTTGCCATTTTCTTTGAGCCATTGAATAATATGAGGATCCGCATCCTTCACAAAAAGACCCTTCCAGGGAGTCTCGGTGAACTTTCCCTCCTCATCCACAGGCTTCACCAAAGGAACACCTTCTCTTTTACACAGAAGGAAATCATCCTCACCAAATGCGGGGGCAATGTGAACTATACCCGTGCCCTCCTCTGTACTAACAAAATCTCCGTGAGTTATGTAAAAGGCATCAAAATTTACCTTAACAAAAGGAATTAGTCTTTCATATCTTTTCCCAACCAATTCTTTTCCTTTAAGAGTTTTTATAACCTTTACTTCTCCCAGGACTTCCTTAACTCTATCCTTAGCAATGTAATATCTTTCCCTCTCATATTCCACAAGAGCATAGTCTATCTCATTTCCCACGGCTAGAAGAAGGTTGGATGGCAAAGTCCAGGGAGTTGTGGTCCAAACAAGCATATAGGCATCCTCATCCTTCAGTTTAAATCTTACATATATGGATGGGTCCTTTGTGAGCTTATATCCCTGAGCAACTTCATGGCTGGATAGTGGTGTTCCGCATCTCGGACAGTATGGGACTACTTTATAATCCTTGAAAAGAAAACCCCGCTCGTATATTTTCTTAAGAGCCCACCAAACACTTTCAATGTAGTAATCCTCCATGGTAACATACGCATTGGGGAAATCTATCCAAAAACCTATGCGTTTGGACATCTTTATCCATTCATCCCGATATTTAAAAACGCTCTCTCTGCAAAGCCTGTTGAACTCCTTCACACCAAATTTTTCAATCTCCCTTTTAGAATTTATTCCCAGCTTCTTTTCCACCTCAATCTCCACAGGCAATCCATGGCAATCCCAGCCAGCTATCCAGGGATAGATTTCATAACCATCCATCGCCTTGTATCGTAGAATCAAATCTTTTACTGCGCGGGTTAAGGCATGGCCAATATGGGGCATACCGTTGGCAGTGGGAGGGCCTTCAAGAAATATGAATCTTTTCTTCCCTTTATTTTTCTCCCTGAGCTTTTCAAATATCTTCTTCTCTTCCCATATACGCATTATTTCCTCTTCGGCTCTAGGAAAATCTGCAGTACTTCGGATTTCCATGAATGTGGGGATGAGAACTTTTATTATAAATGTTTTTCTCTTTAGGATGTCATGTGTAGAGTACGGATATTATTTCGCTTATAAGAGGGGCAGGTATCAAGTCCTTGCGCAGCACCCTTGGAAATAGAGAGGAAAAGACCAGGTAACTATCTAGCGAGATTTGTAAATGAACAATTCATCTAGATTTTCAGGGATTTCAGGTAAGAGTTAAGCAGGATATTTTTCTATTGTCTATTCTATTGGGAAATACTCTCCAATGCTTTTCTTGTGCTCAAAAATATATCTGATATTTTATATCCTGTATTTCCACTTCTTTTATAT
>JAGHBQ010000064.1 GCA_021160945.1 Thermoplasmata archaeon | reverse complement strand
CTACTATTTAAATCTTCTTATCCTTTCCTGAGCAAAGATTGTGGAAATGATTTACTCCTTCAATTGGCCCTTTCGCGAGTAGAATATCCCCCACCTTAATCATAGTATTTTCTGTGGGTCCAAAAATCCAGTAATTTCCACGTTTTATGGCAATAACCCACATTCCAGTTTCGCTGGCAAGATTAAGCTCTCCCAGAGTTTTATTGGCTAATATGCTTCCCTCTCTTACCCTAGCTCTCGTTATGGATATGTCACTCTCTTTGATGCTCTCAAGAAGCACGGGATGAGGCTCAATATCTCTTAGCACTACATTGGCTATCTCAACTGCAGAATCTGAAATTGCCTCTATGCTGGTGGCTAATCTTATCAGGATAAGAGCGGGGGCAGAATTTTCCTCTTCAATTGCTCTTTCAATCGCTGCTTCCTGCAATTTGTAATAGGTTTCATCGATCTTTTCCTCAAGATACTTTACTTCTTCCGCTATCTCCTTATTATTAAATATTAGGGCAGAATAGGCAAGATCAACCATAAGCTCTGAGATATTTTTCATTTGAATGAGCATTTCACCTAATCCCAACTCTCCTCACCCCTGGCAACTCTTTCCATAAAATTGTAGCCATCTTCTGTGCCACGGATGATAAGTATATCATCCGCTTTTATTCTAACATAATCCTCAGGATCATATATCCATCGTCTACCCCTTTTTATTGCTATAACCCTAACTCCCGTTTCTTTTTCTATGTTAAGCTCTCCGATTTTTCTGTCCACTATGCTGGAGTTTGGATATATTTTCACTGCATGTATCTTTTCATCAGCATTCAAGAATAAACTGGGAAGAAAAGGTCTCATAGTGATATCAATATCCAGAAGATAGACTATATCCGTGGCAGCATTGGCGAGATTTTTGGCAGCATCAGCAACTTCAAGAATTCCAGCAAGCTGTTCTGCTTCCTCAGGATTATTTGCCGCGAGCATGGTGGAGATCTTTATTTTGTAGGTTAAATCATTAATCTCCTCTTCCAGCAATTCAACTTCCTTGGCCATATCTTCACTGTCCAGAATCAAGGCTGAGTATGCCAGATCAACTATCAATTCAGATTTTTCTTTGATTTTCACCAGTAGATCCTTTACACTCTCCATTATTAAGGCGTAGAATGTAGTGATATATAAGCATTATGAAGAAGGGGCACCTATGCTACACTCTCTTTTGAGGAAGATATTGGGAATTCTAATTTTAGTGCTTTTTCTGGGTAGACGATCAGAAGCGTCTTAATAAATGGGTAGAAGTGCGGTGCAGGATGAGAGGTATAGCATAGATCTTGTAGTAAGAGAGTATCTTGTAGAGCTGCACACTATCGCCGGGATGGAAGTGTGGAATATTATTCCCTCTATCTTTCTTAATTTTTTCTCTTTGCATCTGGATGGATTTTTTCCTATAGCCTTCCTGAAGGGTAGCAAAAATATTTAATAGAGGCAATGAATGAAGGCATGGTGAGAATAATATGGTGAAAGTGGCCATAAATGGGTTTGGGAGAATAGGGAGACTTGTTTTCCGCATTGGATACAAGAAAATGGATGTGGTTGCTATTAACGACATCACAGACGCGAAAACTCTTGCGCATCTTCTCAAATATGACACGAACTATGGAAAATTTCAGGGCGAAGTTGAATATGCCAATAAATCTCTAATTGTTGATGGAAAAGAGATTCCTGTGTTCTCAGAGAAAGAGCCTTCAGGGCTACCCTGGAAGGATCTTGATGTTGATGTAGTTGTGGAGAGCACAGGAGTATTTCGCTCCAGAGATAAAGCAGCAAAGCATCTGGATGGAGGAGCTAAAAAAGTGATAATTACTGCCCCCTCAAAAGGAGAACCTGCAGATGTGACCGTAGTGCTAGGGGTAAACGAGCACATGTATGACCCAGAGAAGCATGATGTAATTTCTAATGCTTCTTGCACTACGAATTGTCTTGCACCAGTGGCCAAAGTGCTCCATGAGAACTTTGAAATACATTATGCCCTTATGACAACAGTTCATTCCTATACCAATGATCAGAGAGTCCTTGATTTACCACATAGAGATTTGCGCCGTGCAAGAGCTGCGGCAATGAATATGATCCCCACAAGTACAGGTGCCGCAAAGGCTATAGGACTCGTTCTTCCAGAGCTGGATGGGAAAATGCATGGGATATCAATTCGAGTGCCTACGAGCACGGTGTCTGTTGTAGATCTGGTGGCTGAAGTGAAAAAAGAAGTTAGCGAAGAGGATGTTCGAAAGGCTTTTAAAGAAGCATCACAGGGAAAATTGAAAGGAATATTGGAGTATGTGGATGAACCCTTGGTTTCTTCAGATTTTAAAGGCAATCCCCACAGCGCTATTTATGATGCTCCAGAAACATATGTTCGTGGCAATCTTGTGAAGGTTCTTGCATGGTATGATAACGAGTATGGATATGCCAACAGAGTTGTGGACTTGATTCACTACATTTCCAAATGGCTGTGAAAAAGTTAATTAAGCATAAGATATGATGATAAAATAGGTGATCATGTTGTCAAAGAAGGAGAAGAAAGACTACACACTTGAAGATCTTCCCGGAGTAGGCGAGGCAACTGCTGAGAAGCTGAGAGAAGCAGGTTACACCGATCTCTTGGATCTGGCTGTAGCATCCCCCAAAGATTTGGCAGAAAAAACAGGTATAGGCCCTGGTACTGCTCAGAAGATTATAATTGCCGCGAGAAAATATGCCAATGTAGGCGATTTTGAAACTGGCGATATCATTTTTGAAAGAAGAAAAAATATTGTTAGACTAACTACGGGATCTAAAGCACTGGATCAGCTACTAGGAGGTGGTCTGGAAACTCAGGCAATTACAGAATTCTTCGGTGAATTTGGCTCAGGAAAAACACAAATCATGCATCAGCTTGCAGTGAATGTTCAACTTCCAATAGAGCGTGGTGGACTGGAGGGACATGCGGTCTACATAGACACAGAGAACACATTCAGACCTGAAAGGATAAAACAGATGGCAGAATCTCTTGCTCTGGATCCTTTACAAACCCTGAAAAACATCCATGTAGCCAGAGCCTTTAATTCCAGTCATCAAATGCTTTTGGTAGATAAAGCCCGAGAGTTGGCAGAAAAATACCCCATTCGCCTTCTAATCGTTGATTCTCTCACAGCACATTTCCGTGTTGAATACGTGGGTCGTGGAACATTGCATGAGAGACAGCAATTACTCAACAAACATATGCATGATCTTCTTCAATTTGCCGATGTACACAACGCTGTGATTGCGGTTACAAACCAGGTTGCTGCCAATGTGGGCATAATGTTTGGAGATCCCACCCAACCGATAGGAGGGAATATTGTTGGACACACGGCCACCTCTAGGATATATCTGCGTCGTGGTAAAGGAGGAAAGAGAATTGGTCGCTTAATTGATTCTCCTTGCCTTCCTGAAGGGGAGGTGGTCTTCAAAATAACAGAAGAAGGAGTGAAAGACGCGTAATTAAATTTTTATCCATTTTGTTCCCTCTTTTGTATCCTCTATCTTGATCCTCAGTTTTTTCAGTTCATCCCTTATCCTGTCTGCAAGAGCGTAATTTTTCTCCTTTCGGAGAATATTTCTTATTTCCAGGATAATGGCAATAAGG
>JAGHBQ010000131.1 GCA_021160945.1 Thermoplasmata archaeon | reverse complement strand
TACATTCATCTCAATAGCATTCTAAATGCTTTCTGAACTCTCCAAGCATAAAAATAATTATAGAGGGGAAAAAATAAAAAGATATCGTTGCACTATCCTTTGTTGCAAACTGAAAATGCATATTAAAATGAAGGAATACATAAATAGGGCTATTTATTGAGAGGAAAACTCTCTTTCAAAGATTTAAATTTTTAACAAAAACTCAAGGAAAGTTTTAAATATTTACATCATCTTTTTTTGTTGTGATATAGATGAACACCAAAATAGTAGTAAGCATAATAATTATGGTTGTGATAATTATTGCGGCAGTGGGGGCGTACTTGGCCCTATCTGGTGAGGAGGAACAGGGAAAGCCATCTGCCCCTTCTACAGTGATTTATGCATTTCACACAGAGATGACTGGCTTAGATCCAAGCACTGAGTTCTCTAACTCTGCCCTTCTACTTCCAGATATTTATGAAGATCTAACGAAATATGTGGATGGGGATGTGAAACCTTGGCTAGCAACTAGCTGGGAATCTAATGTCGAGGGTACGGTGTGGACGTTTCATCTTAGAGAAGGTGTAAAGTTCCATAGTGGTAATCCCTTTACTGCGAAAGATGTGAAATGGAGCGTTGAAAGAACTATAAGAATGGGACTTGGTGGTGCATTCCTATGGGATTCCGTTGAGGAGATAAAGGTTATAGATGATTATACTGTGGAATTTCATCTAAAGTATCCTGCAAATCTGCCTTTAATTGCCACAGCAATTTGCAGTACCTACATTATGGATAGCAAGATGCTCTCTGGGATTGGTAATGATACTGAGATAACAAAGTATTTCAATGTGGGACACGATGCAGGAACTGGACCCTACTATCTATCTTCTTTCGATGCGAAAACAGAGGTGGTCATGAAAAAGTTTGAAGACTATTGGGGTGGCTGGACGGATGATCAGTTTGATATTGCCATAGTAAAGATTGTGCCTGATCCATCACTTCGAGAGCAGATGGTGATGGGCAATGAAATTCAAATCACAACGTTTTTGCCTCTCGATGATATACCTATACTTGAAAACAATCCCAATGTGGATATAGTGGAATCACCATCCTTTCTTGAGATATATGGAATGTTCAACACACTCAAAGAACCACTAAATAACAAGCTTGTGAGACAGGCGCTTGCCTATGCGACCCCCTATGAGGATATTATAGAATATGTCTTGAATGGCTACGGCGAGATACCAACATGTCCAATACCCAAAGGTATGCCAGGTCATTTTGAGGATCTTCCAACCTATCATTATGACATGGCAAGGGCTAGAGAACTACTCAACGAATCAGGCTATTCTGGAGGGTTCCATCTTCTTCTTACTTATACTGCTGGAGATGATGCTGAGAGAAAAACAGCGGAGCTTCTTAAATCCTCTTGGAGTAAACTGGGTGTGGATCTTGAAATCAGGGCAATGAATTGGGAACAGCAATGGTCATTTGCAACAAGTGATCCTCAAAATGCTCAAGATGTCCTTGTATATAACTGGTGGCCTACCTACCCATCACCCTACGATTTTCTGGTTAATATGTTTCACTCTGCAGATCCGCCATTTCTCAACTTAGCATACTATAACAACAGCGAGTTTGATCGCCTTATTGATCAGGCTATACTTCTTGAGGGTACCAATATGCAACAAGCCTTACAGCTCTATCATCAGGCAGAAGAAATACTTATGGAGGATTGCCCAGCATTGTTCCTCTATTCTCCTAACGATGTTTATGCGGTGTCTAACACAATTAGTGGATTCAAGAGTAATCCGAGTTATCCCAATGTGGTATTCTTCTATGAACTCCGAAAAATCTCTTAATTTTTCTTTTTTGGTGACTGCCCATGAAGCTCTGGGAATATATAATATACAGAATTGTACTTGCTGTTGTTGTAATATTCTTCGTTGTCACTATAGTGTTCTTTATATCGCGTGTAATACCTGCAAATCCCGCAGCTCTCTGGGCTGGCGCGCATCCTACTCCAGAGGAAATTGAGAGAGCTAAGGAAGAGCTACATCTTAATGATCCTTTAATTACGCAATTCTATTATTATCTCAACGGACTTTTCCATGGTGATCTCGGAATTTCGATAAGGACTCACCATCCAGTAGCTGAAGATATTACCAAGGCCTTTACGGCCACCTTTGAGCTAATAATAGTAGCTGAATTTTTTGCCATAATCATAGGCATAGCCCTCGGAACTTATTCTGCTGTGAAAAAGGATAGCTGGGTTGATAACCTTAGCAGATTATTTGCCATAAGTGGTGTATCTTTACCCATCTATTGGTTTGGTATGGTTTTACAACTTCTATTTTTCAAGGAATTGGGATGGTTACCCTTATCAGGTAGAGTTGACACTATAGTCATGCTTGAACACCCACTTCATGTAATAACTGGATTTTATATATTTGATTCTCTAATCACAGGTAACTGGATCATTTTTAAAAATGCTGTATGGCACATCATACTGCCTGCGATTACACTGGCGATGTATCCTATAGGCCTCATAACTAGGCAGATTAGATCTATGATGATTGAGGTATTACAAGAAAACTATATAAGAACTGCCAGAGCATACAATGTGCCTAATAGAACTATATATATGAAATATGCGCTCAAAAATGCTGTAGCTCCCGCCCTAATAACCGTGGGCTTATCACTGGCTTATACCCTTGTAGGGGCTTTTCTTGTGGAGATAATATTCAACTGGCCTGGACTTGGAAGATATGCAACCTATGCTATTCTCAGTATGGACTATCCAGCTATAATTGGGGTAGTAATCATTGGAGCCTCAGCTTACGTATTCATAAATGTGATAGTTGACCTGATACAGATGTACCTAGATCCCAGGATCAGGGTGTGAGACCTATGAAAAAAGATGAAGTTATTAGGGTATTAAAAATAATGTTTCGTAACAAACTCTCCCTGTTAGGAATTATCATAATTCTTGTTCTGATGCTCATGGCCATATTTGCCCCTTTCCTCGCACCTTATCCTGACCAGGCACGAGGAGAGCCTAATTTGGAAGAAAAGTTACAACCTCCGAGCTCAAAGCACTTATTTGGAACCGATTATATGGGAAGAGATGTTCTGAGTCGTGTTATATATGGTGCGCGCATCTCACTTCTAGTGGCCATAGCTGTTGTAAGCTTGGGTCTTTTGATTGGGATACCTCTTGGTTTGCTTGCTGGATTCAAGGGAGGAGTTGTAGATACCATAATAATGAGAGTTACAGATATATTTCTATCCTTTCCTCCGCTTCTCTTGGCACTCCTCATCTCTGTAACTTTGGGAAGAGGTTTAGAAAATACCATAATTGCCCTTGCAGTGAGCTGGTGGCCATGGTATACACGTTTAATCCGGGGCATGGCTATCTCTATTAAGGAAAAGCCCTATGTAGAGGTTGCAAAAAGTATGGGTATAAGTAGCTGGAGGATTATAGCTCGGCATATCCTACCCAATGCAATTTCGCCAGTAGTTGTGCAGGGAACAATGGATATGGGTTCTGCTATCTTAGAGGCAAGTGCTTTAAGTTTCTTAGGACTTGGGGTGCAACCACCCACTGCAGATTGGGGTCTTATGGTGAGTCAGGGTAAAGGATATCTTCTTAACTTCTGGTGGTATCCAACTTTTCCTGGACTTGCTATATTTATCACAGTACTTGCCTTCAATCTTGTGGGTGATACACTTAGAGAGATTCTTGATCCAAGGTTAAGGAGGCGATTCCTATGAAAGAGTTGTTATCTATTGAAAATCTACATCTCAATTTCCGCACGTTCTGGGGTACTGCATATGTTCTCAATGGAGTTAATCTTAAAATTTACGAGAATGAGATCGTTGGACTCGTAGGTGAGACTGGATGTGGAAAAAGTGTGACATCTATGAGTATCCTCAAGCTTCTCCCCTCAAATGCTGAACTTTCTGGAAAGATCATATTCGAAGGCCAAAACCTTCTTGAACTCTCCGAGAAGGAAATGAAGAAGATAAGAGGTAAGAAGATAAGCATGATATTCCAAGATCCTATGAGTTCTCTAAATCCTCTTTTCAAAATAAAAACTCAAATGGTGGATATAATTAAGCTACATCACAACATTCATAAAGATGAGGCTTTGAAGAAAGCTATGGAACTTTTGAAAGCAGTAAATCTTCCAGACCCTCATCGTATTCTTAGATCTTATCCACATGAGCTTAGTGGAGGAATGAGACAGAGAATAATGATCGCCATGGCCTTATCCTTTGAACCTTCCCTCCTTATAGCTGATGAGCCCACGACAGCTCTAGATGTTACAATCCAAAAACAGATTCTAGACTTAATATTGGATCTTAAAAAGGAATATCATTTTTCAGTGCTTCTCATCACCCATGATCTTGGAGTTGTTGCTCAAACATGCGATAGAGTGGGAGTTATGTATGCAGGCAATATCGTGGAGGTTGCCGATGTGAACGAACTGTTTGAAAATCCATATCACCCTTACACAAAGGGCTTGCTCTTAGCAATTCCAGATCCTAGGTACAAAAAGCCTTTAAAACCTCTTCGTGGGAATGTTCCAAGTCTGTTTAAACCTCCACATGGCTGTCGTTTTCACCCTCGCTGTGAGCTTGCTATGGATATATGCAGAAGAGAGAAACCTCAGCTTATAGAATATTCAAAAAATCATGCTGTCGCCTGCCATCTTTTTAGGAGGGGGGATAAGAAATGAGCATAGAGGAACTTGTGAAAGTTGAAAATCTCAGAAAATACTTTCCATTTAAAAAAAGGATATTCTCCAAAAAGGTGCGATATATCAAAGCAGTAGATGGAGTGAGCCTCTCTATAAAAAAAGGAGAAACCTTAGCACTTGTGGGTGAAACAGGAAGCGGTAAGACAACCACAGGAAGAACAATATTAAGGCTCTACGAACCCACTGGTGGAAAGATATACTTTGGAGGGCAAGATATAACCAAGATGCCAAAGAAGAAGTTTCAGAAAATACGTATGCAGATGCAAATGATATATCAGGATCCATACTCTTCCCTTAACCCTAGGATGAGCATACTTAATATAATTGCAGAGCCACTCAGAGAGCTTATGGTGAAGAATATAGAGGATAGAGTTTTGGAACTTCTGGAATCTGTGGGTCTGAGGAGAGAGCACATGTATAAGTATCCTGATGAGATAAGTGGAGGGCAGCAGCAGAGAGTCGCAATTGCTAGGGCTCTGGCAGTCAATCCTAAGTTTATAGTATTGGATGAGCCAACCTCAGCACTGGATGTTTCTGTACAGGCACAAATTCTTAATCTTCTTGAAAATCTACAGAAGGAGAAGAACTTTACCTATCTCTTTATATCTCATGATCTGAGCGTGGTGCGATACATATCTCATAGAGTAGCTATAATGTATCTTGGGAAGATAATGGAGATAGGCATGGTAGAACAAATATTTGAAAAATCCCAGCACCCCTACACAAGGATCCTTCTGGAATCAATACCCGTCCCTGATCCCAAGGATAGAAAGAGGAAAAAACTTAGATTACCGGGAGAAATTCCGAGTCCTCTTAACCCTCCTTCCGGCTGTCCTTTTCATACACGGTGCCCCTATGCAAAGGATATATGTTCTCAGAAAGAGCCGGGTTATGTGGAGGTTGAGAGTGGTCACTTAGTAAAATGTCATTTTGCGGAGATGATAGAATGAATGAGGTGATAATCGTAAATCCTGTTAAGGTAGAAATCAGAGATATTGAGCGAGACTATATAAAAAAGCAGTATTCTCAAGACAAACTTAAAATAGTGAATGTGAAGAATGGTCCAGAGACCATTGAGGGGTTCATGACAAAAACCATTGCCTGTGAATCTATACTTGAGATTGTTGATGAACTTAAAGATGGGAGTGCGGTGGTTATAAACTGTTTTGGAGATCCCTGTCTTTTTGAACTACGAGAACTCCTGAATATTCCTGTGTTTGGTGCTGGAGAGACCACAATGCACATGGCAGCCATGCTGGGTGAGTTTTCAGTAATAGGCCCCGGTGACAATATGATTTCATGGACACGTATTCAAGCTCGAGAGTATGGGGTATTTGATAAACTGATTTCAGTTGAGAAGGTACACCTGACAGTAAAGGATATTCTAAGTGCTGCAGAGAGTGTTTATCAGAGCACAAAGAAAGCTGCTGTGAAGAGTATAAAAGATGGTGCTGATGTTGTTGTTCTTGGATGTACAGGTTTCAGTGTGATGGCAGAGCGGCTTCAAAAAGAAATATGGGAGAAGTTCCGTAGCCTGGTTCTTGAACCGCTTCTGACCTCATACTCTGTGGCAAGATCTTTCCACATCCCTCATGGGAGGAGGGGTTTGTTTGGAGGACACTAAAAGGAGGTGGAAAAATGAGAGAATTAAATGAGGAAGAATTAAAGGATATGGTAGTTGGCTGCACAGTGCTTGGAACCGGTGGTGGTGGTGATCCCGAAGAAGGATGGAAAATGGTGAAAGAAGCTCTAGATCAGGGAAAGAGATTCAAGGTGGTAACTCTTGACGAGTTACCCAATGATGCTATTGTTGTAGAGCCCTCCTTTGTTGGCTCTATAGCCCCAGGTCTGAAACCAAAGAAGAAGGTGAAGATTCAGGACCCCATCAAAAAGGCCTTTGAAAGAATGGAAGAGTATCTAGGCAAGAAAATAGATGCCGTGGTGGCCACTGAGATTGGTGGTAGCAATACTCCCCTTGCTTTAAGTATTGCAGCGCGTCTTGATCGTCTTATAATTGACGGAGATCTGATTGGAAGAGCTGCACCTCAGTATCACCAAGCCTCAGTTCACTTATTCGATGTGCCCATGTATCCTGCTGTAATGCTCACGCAGACAGGAAATGTGATTATAGTTGAACAGTATGCAGATATTGATGACTATGAAGATATAGCTAGATATCTCTCAGTACTTGATGGTGTATTCTCTGTTGTTGTGGATACTCCTATGACAGTTAAAGTGGCAAAAACTGCAGTGATCCACAATACAGTGAGTTTAAGCATAAAGGTAGGTAAAGCCATAAGGGAAGCCAGAAGAAATAAAGAAGATCCCCTGGACGCTGTAGTGGAAGTACTTTCCGGATGGAGAATATTCGAGGGAAAAGTAAAGAGATATGCGTGGAGAAATGAAGGCGGATTTTTAAAAGGTGAAGTTGAGGTAGCCGGCACAGGCAAATATGAAGGTCACACACTGAAATCCTGGATAATGAATGAGCATATTATGGCATGGATTGATGGAAGGCCAATTTTAATGCCTCCAGATCTTCTTATGTTTTTGCAGGACAATGGCGAACCTATAACAAATACAAACCTGAAAGAAGGTATGAAAATAAATGCTATCGTTGCAAAGGCACCTGAGAAATGGAGATCGCCTAAAGGCCTCCAATACTTTGGACCACAGAGATTTGGGTTTAGATATGAGTATGTGCCTGTAGAAGAGCTACTTAAATGGTGGCTTAAATGACGAGATCAAACAGTAAAGACCTTGAGAATCTTGAAGAATACACTGTGGTAAGAGTTAGTAGTGCTATCATGGAGGGCTAATACATTGAAAATTATAGTAATCAATCTGGTGAGCACTGACAGGTGGGATGAAAATGATCGCAGAATTTACGATGATTTCACCTCCGAAGGCACCCATGTAGATGTGGTAAGCCTGGATACAGGTCCAGGCTCTATAGAAAACCGAGTTGCAGAGGCCATGGCTGTACTCCAGGTTGTGAAGAGGGCAAGGGAGCTTTACAGGGACTATGATGGCATAATAGTGAACTGCTGTCTGGATGTGGGAGTTGATGTGAGGTGAATGAAGGTATAAGAAAAAGGCTTCAAATTATATTCTCTGGATCCAAAAGAAGAGCAGAGGAGGAGATAAGAGAGAGGCTTGTGGAAATGGGATTAACAGAAGATATGGCAAAAAATGCTGCCGAAAAAATTGCACAGGACAAAAATTCAATCAAGTCTCTTGTTCCCAGAGAAGAGAGCAGTGAGCTCAGAGCCGCAGTTTACACAGGTCTTGCATATATAATGGGAGTCTTCTTTCCCGTGATTCTATATTTTTTAACGTCTACAATATATATCGCTTTACCCCTCTCCGTTATATTTGCAGGATTGACTCTGGCAATCGTATCCACAATCATCTCCATAATCTCGGGGATATCAGTTCGCAAAAAAGTTGCGGAGATGATTATTCTGGGTCTTGGAGCAGCAGGACTTTCGTATTTAGTGGGTTCTCTGATGAATCTCCTTTTCGGGGCAGCATTCACCTAAAAAAATATTAAAGATGCATATTATCACCCTGCATGGATGTCTTCTTAGATATGACAGGTACTCTAACAGATATGGAAAGCGAGAATTATGCGCTCTTAAAGCTTGCGGAAGAAATAAAAAAACGTTTTTCTCTGAAGTTGAGTGAAGAAGAAATTTTACAGAGAATCGAGAATTATCGCAAACCGTATATGGAGAAAAGGCATCAGGAATATACCCCCATAAGATTTCTGATTTTGGAAGCCGCGAAAAATATTGTGCCTAAAACACTATGTGCAAGTGACTCATTTTGGATTATAGATACTTACTCGGACATTCATGCAAAATATGTGAAGCTGGCGAAAAATGCCCTAGAAGGTTTGAGAAGAATAAGAAAGATAGCCTCTCATGTGGGAATGATTACCGATGCAGATAGACCATTTACAGATAAGCTTCTAAACTCTTTGAACATAAAGCAATTTTTCGACTCGGTGACAACAGCGGAGGATGTGGGTGTGGGAAAGCCAAATCGAAGAATCTTTGAGGAGGCAATTAAGAAGAGTAGCTCTTCACCTAAAATTTATGTAGGTGATAGTGAGTTTCGGGATATGCTGGGTGCAAAAAATGTAGGTATGATTACAATAAAAATAGGGAATGATTCAAAACTTGCTGATCATGTAGTCAAGGATCTTCTAGAAGCTTCGAAAATCATTCAAACTCTTGAGAAGGAATGAACTGCAGAACTGTTTTTCCTCTATCAGTAAGCTTCACTATTATTATCTTTTTTACAATCCCAAAGTTTTCCAGTTTTTTGAGAATTTCTTCCATATCTTTTTCAGGTATTTCGAGTTTTGCTTGAATCTGCTGATAACTCCATCCTTCGTCCAGCATCTGCAAAATCAACTTTTCTCTATTTGTGAGTTTCATCAGTATCTGAGTGTTTATATAC
>JAGHBQ010000110.1 GCA_021160945.1 Thermoplasmata archaeon | reverse complement strand
TCATAACACACTAGACTGGATAGATATAAAGATTACCCTTATTCCCGGAAGTCCAGCTATAAGTGTGAGTAGCATAATAATTGAAGTAAGCGATGGAAATAATTCGGTGGACTTAGTTTACGATGAATCCATGAGCTTCGATGGAGGTGCAAATCCTCAAGGGTCCTCAGGAAAATTCGGGGCAAGTGTAATTCGCGATATGTCTCCTCAAACACTAAACGAGGGAACCATTACAACAGGAGATGTTGTAAGACTCTTTTTCAACGCCACTGCGTGTGGATTAAGCCTCGAACCTCAGAGCTACTTCACCCTCAAAATCATTCCAAAGCATGGGGTACCCACTATTAAAGAGATAACAACACCATCCCCTTATGTAAGTAGATATGTAGAGGTGGTGTGAAATGGGACTTAGTACCACAGCATCTTTCGGTATAGTATTTACAGCATCTCTTTTCATGCTCGGAATAATTCTCAATAGCGTGATTTATGCCTATACCACTGTGAATGAAGGATTTGAATACAGAAATGATATGCTCGAAGGGCAGAAGAATGTAATTGAGATAGAGAGAGTGATATATAACTCAACAAAAATAGAGATACTGGCTAAAAATAATGGGCCTAATACCCTAGAAATGAATAAAATAAACATTCTCATAAATGGAGTGATCATGAATTTTACCAGTACTGGAAATTACTGGTATCCTGGGGAGAGAAAGAAGTTCTTTCTTAATTCCTCCTATACTATAGGAGAGAACCATGATATTCAATTTATTGTAGGTGCTGGTAGCGATATAATTGCTTCCTGTGAAAAAGATAGAGTGTATATTCTCACATCTTGGGGTCTGAGCATTTATTCCTACGAAGGAGAGAGCTTGATGAATATTGAAATCACATCTCCCTTAGATGTTACTGTGGATGAGTATATCTTTGTGCTCAACTCAACAGAGATTCTGGTATATGATTTGGCAGGAAATTATGTAAGGAGCTTTGCAGAAAATTTAGGAATTATTGGCATAGACGCCTATAATGGTTATCTCTACGGGATATCATCCACGACTTTCTACATCTTTGACTACAATGGAAATGAAATAAAGAGTTTTGGTGTGACTGATGGCAGAGATGTGTGCGTTGGCTCATATGTGTATATTCTTGAGGACAATAGTGTGGAGAAGGAAGATTACAGTGGAAATTACATATCCAAAATAGAGGATTCCAGGATAACGAATGCCACAAAAATTGCAGCAGATGCTACACTGGGAGACATATTATTCATTCTCAATGGTGATGATATGCTCCTGATTTACAGGGAGAATAGTTATCTGGAGGCAATTTCTCTGGAAAAAAACGTTAATAATGTGGACATCTATGGAAAAATATACCTCTCAGGCTCAGAATTCTACGCTATGAACATTGGCTACAGAATCAAGATGGTTGATGAATATGGCAACGAGATCTATGCTCATCTGTGAGGTGATTACATGGGAATGAGCACAAGTGCAACTCATATAATATTCTTTATTGCCTCGGTGGTCATCGCTGCCAGTTTTGTTGGTGTAGCGGCCACTGCCATAATTAATATTTCCGATGGGATTGAGGATCGTGGAGAGATGGTAGCAAAGCAACTATCTGCAGATTTTCAGGTAATAAATGACCCTGAGAGAGTTTCCAACAATCCTGTGGTGCTTTATCTTAAAAACACAGGGAAGGTGCCTCTGAGCACCTCTCACATCACAGTACTTATAGATGGGGACAGTATAGATAGTTTCACCGTAAGCTCTGATCTCTGGATGCCTGGGGATAGTGTTACACTCACAATAAATGTTAATCTATCATCCGGCGAGCATGTAGTGAAGATTGTTCTTGAAGATGGTTTAGCAACCACCTTCTACTTTGAGGTGTAAACCATGTACAGGATAAAAATAGAGAGGGATGAGCTGCATTCGCGTTTAGCTGGAGGATTTCCGGAAGGAACTATGGTTCTAATTGAGGGGGAGAACGGTAGTGGAAAAAGTGCTCTCATCCAGAGATTTGCTTACGGTTTCTTGATGAATGGGCACACAGTTACAATAATCTCCACAGAGCTAACAGTTAGGGATTTCATAAAACAAATGTATTCTCTCAATTATCCCATTGCAAGTTTTCTTCTTCGCAATAGGCTAATATTTATCCCCGTATATCCCATAATCGGAAATTTAAGAGATCGCCGTGATTTTTTAGGTCGTCTTATGTCCTCGCCCTCCATTTTCAAGACAGATATAATCATTATTGACACCCTCTCAGCCCTTGTGAAGGCAAGCCTTCATGTGGAGGAACGTTCGGTTCAGCTTCTTTCCTTCTTTAAGAGACTTCTTGCCCTAGATAGAACTATAATCCTTACAGTAGAGAAGGGAGCTATGAGGGAGGAGATTCTTGCGCCCTTTAGGGAGGCGGCTCAGGTTTATATTGAGACAAGCATAAACAAAATAGGTGGCATAGTAAACAGAGTTGCCTTCATAAGAAGATTTGCAAATGCCCAGGGCAGGATTGATAACAGTATAGTCTTCCGTGTTGAAGCAGGCACCGGTATAATTCTCGAGATAATGGCGGTATCGTGAGGTGATAGCCATGGCGGTTAGTAAATTTGAGCTTGCCATACAAAGAAATCCGCACCTGGGCGAATATATAAAGAAAGTGGAAAGGGAGCTAAACGAGAGACCTGAATTTTA
>JAGHBQ010000069.1 GCA_021160945.1 Thermoplasmata archaeon | reverse complement strand
GAGAAACTTTCTGGCCACATCAGGAAAGAGAGCGTAGGATAGAATATCTTCTTCACTATCAGCCAGTTCCCCGATTTCTCCTTTAACTTTTTCAAACTCTGGAGACAGAAGATCTGCAGGTCTAACAGTTATAGGCTCCTCCCCTCCAAGAACCTTTTTCTTTATCTCCTCCTTTATTTCTCCAGGAGGTTTTCCGTAGAGCCCTTTAATGTAATTTCTCATCTCTTTGGTAACAATTTTCCATCTTTCACCGGATATCACATTCATAACCGCCTGCGTTCCAACTATTTGACTTAAAGGAGTAACCAGTGGGGGATAGCCAACTTCAGCACGGACTCTTGGAACTTCTGCAAGAACATCTTCTATTTTATCTTCTGCATTCATCCCCTTCAGCTGATTATAGAGGTTGGAGAGCATACCCCCAGGAACCTGATATATAAGTACTCGAGTGTCTGCAATTCGCATCTCCATTCTTGTATATTTTCTTAGAGCCCTCTCCACCTTTCTGAAATACTTTGCTATTCTCTCCAGTTTTTTGAGATTTATTCCAGTGTCATAGGGAGTATCCTTGAAAATGGCAACCATAGTTTCTGTGGCTGGCTGAGAAGTGCCAAATCCAAAGGGGGAGATGGCAGTATCTATTATATCCACTCCAGCTTCCGCCGCTTTCATATATGTCACAGGAGCCCACCCTGCAGTGCTATGGGTGTGCAAATTTATGGGAAAACTTATCTCCTCTTTCAATCTTTTAATTAATTTATAGGCCACCGAAGGGCTCATTAAACCTGCCATATCCTTTATACAGACGGAATCCACACCCATCTCTTCTAACTTTTTTGCCGTCTCTACGAGGGATTCAATTGTGTGTATGGGGCTTATAGTGTAAACCACCGCACCCTGAGCATGGGCACCTGCTTTTTTCACAGCTTTTATAGCAGTTTGCATATTTCTTATGTCGTTGAGTGCATCAAATATCCGAAATATATCTATCCCTGCTTCTGCCGCCTTGAACACAAATTTCTCCACTATATCATCCGGATAATGCCTATATCCAACAAGATTCTGACCACGAAGCAGCATCTGAAGAGGCGTATTTTTCAAGTATTTCTTCAATATCCTCGGTCTATCCCAAGGATTTTCATTTAAAAATCTTATGGCAGAATCGAAGGTGGCCCCGCCCCAAACCTCCATAGAAAAGAATCCAGCAGAATCCATCTCTTCAAGTATGGGAATCATCTGCTCCGTGCGCATTCTTGTTGCAAACAAACTCTGATGCCCATCACGGAGTGTTGTGTCTGTGAGCTTGACCATAAAAGGAGGAATACCTTCTGATAGAAATACTTTAAGCTTAGATTTTTACTCCACGCTAAATATCCCTCTCTATAATCAAGAGCATTTCTCTTGCGGCCTTTCTAATATCTTTTGCACCCATTATAGCAGAGATTACTGCGACTCCATCAACTCCTGTTTTCATAACCTCTCTTACATTAGAGTGATTTATTCCACCTATGGCAACTACAGGAATGCTAACACTCTCAACAATGAGTCTAAGAGTTTCAAGACCTGTAACAATAGCATCATCTTTACTAACTGTAGGAAAAACACTACCTGCGCCTATATAGTGGGCACCCTGCTTTTCTGCATCCTTAGCCTCCTGGGGATTTCGTGCGGATGCCCCCACAATCAAATTGGGCGCTATTTCTCTTACCATATACACAGGCATATCTTCCTTGCCTACATGAATACCATCTGCATTTGTGGCAAGAGCCACATCCAGGCGATCGTTCACAAAGAAAAGGGCTCCGAAATCATCACAGAGCTTTCTTATCTTTTTACCCACTTCTATCATCTCTCGTGTTGAAGTATTCTTTATTCTGAGCTGAATCGCCGTGGCTCCTCCCTCTAAAGCCTCTCTTGCTCCAGTAATCTCATTAATTAATCTACGATCAGTAATTACGTAAAGTTTGAGCCTTTCTCTAAGGTTCAATTTTCATCACCCTCTTTTTCTTTTCCACAAGCACCCCATCTATTCTGTAAAGCCAGTCGTAAAGTTTAACATGAAAGCTTCCCGGATAAGGTGCCTCATTTTCAGCCATCTCCGCGGCTATACCAAAAATCACCAACGAGGATACTGTTGCTTCCAGAGGGGGAGCAATAGCAGAAAAAGCTCCCATTATGGAGGTTACCATGCATCCTGTACCTGTAACTCTTGAAAGAAGAGGTGTGCCGTTATCTACCCCATATATTTTATTTCCATCACTAACATAATCTCTCTTTCCTGTCACTGCAGCTACAGTATTAAAAATATCGGAGGCTCTCATAGCAATATCCTTAGCATCCTTTCCAGATTCAGCGGAATCGACTCCTCGAGTTCTGCTTTTCTCTCCAATAAGAGCTTTCATCTCACTATAATTGCCCCTTAGAATATAGATCTCTCCACTCTCCAAAATTTTCAGAGCAGTGGATGTCCGATATCTGGTGGCTCCTGCCCCAACGGGATCCAGAACCACAGGTTTCTCATACTCTTTGGCTATCTTCACTGCACGGAGCATCGAGTCCACCCATCTTTCGTCTAAGGTACCGATATTTATCACAAGAGCATCGGCAATATTTATCATATCTTCAAGTTCATCAACGGCATGGGCCATTACAGGGGATGCTCCTATAGCAAGAAGAGCGTTGGCCGTAGTATTCATGACCACAAAATTCGTTATATTTTGAACAAGAGGCCTGCATTCTCTGAGCTTTTTGAGATATAGCCCTATCTCCATAAAGGGTGATGCTCACATAGATATTTATCTTTTCTTAATCTCGACAAATTTATATGTGCCGGAGAGATAACTCCAAATATGCTCATATGCACCCACTGTGGAAGGAAATATCCTGCAGAATTTCTTAGATGTCCTATATGCAACGAACCTCTTCAGCTACCATATTTTGAGGGGAAGATAAAAAAGGGAAACAAAGTATGGAAGAGATTTGCAGATTTTTATCCCTTTACCTTATTGCCCAAAAATTCTCTGGGTGAGGGTGATACCCCGTTACTTTACCTTCCCAAGTTATCGCAGCAACTAAAAATAAACATTTATGCAAAGAATGAGACCCAGAATCCAACATGGAGTTTTAAGGATCGTGGAACTTTTGTAGCCATGCAGTATGTCCTCAACATATCAAGAAGGGTTGGAACAGTATCTACGGGCAATATGGGTGCAAGTGTGGCTGCTTACGCTGCCCATCTGGGTGTGAAAAGCTATATTTTGGTATCTAAAGAAATACCTGAGGAAAAATTAGCTCCTATTGGAATCTATGGTTCAGAGATACTCCGGGTGATGGGAGACTATGGAGAGCTCTATTATAAGAGCATCGAAGTGGGGAAGGAGAAGGGAATATATTTCATCAACTCAGATAATCCATTTCGTGTGGAAGGTTACAAGAGCATAGCATACGAACTTGCCGAAAAAATAGATGGGGATTATGTGATCATACCTACAAGCTCTGGCGGATTATTCAGAGGAATTCACAAGGGGTATGTGGAACTGAAAAGAAGCGATCTTATTGAGGATATCCCAGAATTAATCTGTGCGCAGGCAGCCGGATGCTCGCCTATTTACAATGCCTTCTCCCAGGGAAAAGAGAGAATAGAGAGAGTTGAGCATCCAAATACAATAGCTCATGCCATAAGAAATCCATATCCGCCTAGTGGAAACGCAGTTCTCAGAATTCTTAAGGAGGGAAATCACTGTGAAATTGCTGAAGATCATGAGATTCTTGAAGCACAGAAAGAACTCGCAAAAGATGGTTTATTTGTTCAGCCAGCATCTGCTGTTTCTCTAGCAGTCGTTAAAAAATTGGTAGCACAGGAAAAAATTGAGAAAGGATCGAAGGTGATTCTTGTGCTTACCGGTGCAGGATTGAAGTATATACTTCCCATCAGGATAAATATCAGAGATTGTAGCATTAATGATCTCTCCAGATGCTTTGAATGAAAGATTTTATATAAGTAGGCAATTTTGAAAAACATGAACCCGAAGTATATTATGGAGCTTCATGAGGAGTACAGGAAAAGATGCTTGAATCTTCAGGCTTCTGAAAACTATCTTTCTTACATAGTGAGGAGAGCCTTGAGCTCGGATATGGCATCCCGCTACTCCATGGTTTTTGATGCCGAAGTTCATGGAGTTTATGTGCACAATGTTTACGGAGGAGCATATTATCAGGAGGAGATCGTTAAGATCGCAGAGAATCTGGCAAAAGAAGTGTTTGGATTTAAATATGTGAATGTGAAGCCCATATCTGGACATGTGGCTGCAATGGCTGCCCTGCTTTCTTCCACTTCCAGGGGGGACAAGATAATGGCAATATCTCCTCAAGATGGAGGATACGATGGTTATTCTTCAAATTATCTTCCAGAGATGTTTGGGTTGAAATATGTGCCTCTACCCATAAAAGATTTAAGAGTTGTGGATGTGGATTCAATAAAAAGAGAGAAACCAGAGCTCGTGATTCTCGGTGCCAGCTACATACTTTTCCCCTATAATCTGGATGAAGTTCTGGAAATATGTGAAGAGATTGGAGCTAGAATAATCTATGATGCCTCCCATGTGATGGGACTTCTGCCCTCCGGGTTTCAGGAGCACATAGAAAAATGCGATCTTGTTTATGGATCCACACACAAGAGTTTTCCAGGGCCCCAGGGTGGAATAATTCTGAGCAATAATGAAGAGATGATGAAAAGAGTGGAGAGGAATCTAACATGGAGGGTGCAGGATAACTACCATACCCATAGAGTTGCCTCTCTAGCAATGAGTCTTGATGAATTCAAGCCTGTGGCAAAGCTCTATGGTAAAAGAGTGGCAGAAAATTCCCATAGATTAGCTCTAAATCTTCATGAAGAGGGTTTGGAGATAAAGTATCCTCCTGAATTTTCCAAGTCCCATCAGATTTTGGTGGATGAAAAAAAGTTAAAGGAGAATTTTGGTCTCACCCCTCCAGAAATGAGTGAGATTCTTGAAAGAAATAATATTATAGTGGATCGGGTTGGAAGAATAGGCACTGCAGAACTCACCTGGAAAGGATATAAGGAAAATGATATGGAGAGGATAGCGGAGGTAATATTTCTCGCACTTAAAGGAAAAGATGTTAAAGGGGACGTGGAGCAAATAGTTTCTCTCTGGAACGGAAAAACACTGGGAGAAATTCAAAGAGCGAGGACATAAATTGGAACACCATCTTTCAGAGATCTCATAATCTTTTTTCCATTACTGGTGCCCTTTCTCAAATTAATATAACCCTCCCTTGAAACAACGGCATCAAAAAGATGCTCTCCATTCGCATACACCGATACCTTTCTATGAGCAAGAGCTTCTCCTACATGGAGCCTTACTGTTTTTTTCTTCATCTCCACTTCAACGGGTACTTTTTCTTCTCTTATATTTTCGCGTGCCAGAGGTTCAACTTCTAAGGATAATCCGAAAATTTCCTCAAGCTCTGCTATTTTCTTCCCCCGCTTTCCAATGAGGGATGGTATGGCAGATGAAGGAGCATGAATCACGGCTCTATTGTCTCCTGTTACCCTGACCTTCATTCTCACCCCTGGAAACATTTTCCTGAGATCATCTTCTATCGCACGCGCTGCAAGTTTATATATTCTCTTCTCCCCAGTTTTCACAGGTAGCACAACTATCTGCTCCCCAAAGCTGTAAATCTCGTAGAGGAGAGTATCATTATCCAGGTCTCGAACTTCTATAACCGGCCTTGCTAGGTCTTCTTCATGCATTCCCGTGGGAACCTTCACCACATAATTTAAAGTGAGAACCTGTTCTATCTTTCCCGCAGAGATGTGAATCACGGTATCAACAATCTGGGGGATTACTCCAAGTTCAACACGACCTATGAAACGCTGCACAGCATCTATAGCTCGAGTGGCATGAACCACACCAACCATTCCTACTCCAGCTAATCGAAGGTCGGTGAAAACTTTGAAATCATCTGTTGTGCGCATCTCATCGAAGATCGTGTAATCAGGACGAACGAGAAGTAAGATATCTCCCGTTTTTTCCATACTACCCTCCAAGGCAGTGTATTGAGTTATCACCTCCTCCAGAATAAGATCCCTAGGTTTCTCCATCGTCTTAACTATCTTTTTGAGAGAGGCATAGTATTCTGCCAGAGCCTGCACAAATGTGCTTTTTCCAGCTCCAGGGGCCCCGGAGACGAGGATTCCTTCAGCTTTTTCTTCAATACGCCTTTTCAATTTCTTGCTTATATCATAATCTTCAAGTTTTAGTTTCACTATAGGACGCACTGCGGTTATCTCCATAGCATCTGAAAATGGCGGTCTTGTTATAGCAATCCTGTACTCTCTCAACTGCACTATAGTTGCACCCTTGAGATCCACCTCTATGAAAGATTTTTCATCCCTCCTCGCCCTTTCTACAATGTCATTTGCTATCTCCTCTACTTCTTTCTCACTTATTTTATCCCTTATTCTAAAGAATTCAAAACTTCCGGGTCTTCCCTTTTTGGCAAAGGCACCCACATTGGCCTTTATATGCACACTCATAGTATCTTTATCAAAGAAATCCTCTATCCTCATTTTTATCTCTCTTCTTGCCTCAAGATAGATGACCTGTATCCCCTTTACCTCAGCTATGCTCTTCTGAACAAAATCCCCGGTCACAAGTATTGCAGAATTTTCCAGAGCGCATTCCCTTATTATATTGTCTATCTCCCCCGCCTTAGCATATTTTATCTGCCATTCCTCTGGCCTTTTACCCCAGAAAGTGAGCTTTATACCTCTCTCTTTCGAAATTTTTCTCAATTTTTTCAATTCATTTAATCCAGAAAAGCCTATGGAAAGACCTTTGTTTGCCTGATGCTCTATCTCCCCTATTATGGCTTCAGGGATTACTATCTCCTCAACTTCCCGCTCTGCAATGAATTCCGTAAAACGACCATCTACAATCACACTTGTATCCGGCACATACTTCATAATTAAGCCATTGCCCAATTTTATTTAAAGATTCACACAAAAAAAAGAAATTGAAGAGATTTTCGACTCTACAATGAAAATTATTTTATCCACCATGTATTATCAGGGGATATGGTGAGAAAGGATTACATAAAACGCTTGGAGCTCATTAAGATTCTGCGTGAAATAGGAATTGAACCGTATCCCCAAAGCACACCAATTACCAACTACATTGAAGAAATAGTTCAGAATTCAGAGGATTTCATGGGCAAAGAAGTTGCCGTTGCAGGTAGAATCTATTCTATTCGTTTTCACGGCAAAGTAGCCTTCGCTGATCTCCGTGATAATGGTTTTAAAATTCAGGGATTTTTCCGTCAAGATGTGCTTGGCAAGGAAAATTATAATTTCCTGAAGAAATTTGTGGACCGTGGTGATTTTCTATGGATAAAGGGTGAGGTCACCAGAACAAAGAGAGGGGAGCTGAGTGTTCTTGCAAAGGAGATAAAACTGGCCTCAAAAGCTCTATATGACCTTCCCCATGAGTGGTTCGGCCTCGAAGATGTGGAGAAAAGATACAGGCAGAGATATCTTGATCTTATGCTCAATCGAGAATCTTTCGAAGTATTCAGAAAAAGAAGCATAATTGAAATGGAAATTCGCAAATTTCTTTGGGATCAGGGATTTCTGGAAATGGAGACCCCGATACTTCAACCAATATACGGGGGAGCAAATGCAAAACCTTTCAAAACTCATGTGAACGCTTTGGACAAAGATTATTACCTTCGAATATCCGATGAGCTGTATCTCAAAAGGTTAATAGTCGGTGGATACAACAAAGTTTTTGAGATAGCTAAGGATTTCAGAAATGAGGATATAGATACCATGCACAATCCAGAGTTTACAATGATAGAAATTTATCAGGCCTATGTGGATTACAATGATATGATGGATCTAACAGAGGGAATAATAAAGCATGTTGTAAAGAAACTTGGTGTTAAAAAGGTAAATTTTGGAGAGTATGAAATAGATTTCACCAAACCTTTCAGGAGAGAGAAAATGCTTGATTTGCTGGCACGAAAAGGAATTGACGAGAGAACTTCCGATGATGAAATAAAAAATTTACTGGAGAAATACAACATAAAGATGGCCCGATACGAAAGAGGTTTGGCCCTTGGAAAATTATTCGACAGAATTTGCGAGGAGGATTTAATAGAGCCTGTCTTCGTAATCGACCATCCCAAAGAAACAACTCCCTTATGCAAACTGCATAGGGAGAACAGCGAACTGATAGAGAGATTTGAGCTGTATATTGGAGGTATGGAAATCGCCAACGGATATACAGAACTCAACGACCCTCAACTTCAGGAGAAGTTCTTCAGGGAAGAAGCTGAGAGGAGAACCCTCGGAGATGAGGAGGCACATCAATTTGATGAAGATTTCATAGAAGCTCTACGCTGGGGAATGCCTCCCACAGGTGGTGTTGGAATAGGCATTGACCGCCTTACAATGGTGCTAACAGGAAAGACAAGCATAAAGGAGGTTATCCTCTTCCCCCTGCTTTCCCCTAAGTCCCAGTAATTTCTTTTTTCCTCAATATTTTCTTGGCCCGAAAATTCCTGTGCCTATGCGAACTATGTTTGCTCCTTCTTCCACCGCAATCTTCCAGGTATCTGTCATGCCCATGGAGAGATACCTTATCTCTTTCCCATACATATAGCGAAGCTCATCAAAAATTTTCTTAGTGAGCTTAAAATACGGTCTTATATCCTCAGGACTTACCACCAAAGGACCCATAGTCATTATGCCTATGAGTCTTAGATTTTCTAGGGAATAGATCTCATCTGCTACCTCTATAACTTTTTCTGGCATAACTCCTGCTTTTTGAGGCTCCCTACCTGAATTTACCTCTATCATAACTGGCATAATCTTGTTAATTTGCTTTGCCCTTTTATCTATCTCCTTCGCTATTTTAACAGAATCCACTGTTTCTATCACATCAAAGATTTTTACAGCCTTCTTCACTTTATTTCTCTGCAAGTGCCCTATGAAATGCCATTCCACTTTTTTCCCTATTCTCTCATATTTCTTTGCAGCCTCCTGCAGATAATTTTCTCCTATGAGGCTAACTCCAGCTTCTATAGCCTGGCTAATCTCCTCCACACTTCGAGAGTTTGTAGCCGCCAGTAATCTTACACCGGTAGGAAGTTCTTTCAAAATTTTCTTAACGTTCTCCGCTATGCCCATCATGGTGATATGACATCCATAGATTTTAATTCTTCTCATGGGGACTCAGAGTTCCTTACGATGAGCCTCAAGCATCCTGATCGGCTCGCCTTTGAACTCTGCAAAGGTCACAAAGTTTTCCAGATCATATACCTCTTTTAATCTTTCCCTATACTTAAGATCCCTAAGAAGATGATGATCAAGAATTACCATGGAAACATTTTCGCCAATTTTTTTGAGATTCTTAATACTTCGCTTCAAATCTTCTTGTGAGAAACGGTAGCCAAGAAAATAGGTGGCCGGGCCATCTATAACCGCAACATCCGGATTCTCAGAAATTATATAT
>JAGHBQ010000014.1 GCA_021160945.1 Thermoplasmata archaeon | reverse complement strand
TTATTTACATATTCCGCAGACCAATAATAGCGTTCTTTGTCCCTAATAACCCAGATATAATTGAGAGTGCTGGAATCTTCCTATCCATAGTTTTAATAGGTATTCCGTACTTTGGTATTTTTAGGGTTATAACATCAATCCTGACAGGCTCAGGACATACTATGCAAAGTATGATTGTCAGCATAACCCGTCTCTGGCTTTTAAGGATACCCCTTGCAGCATATTTATCATTTGATGTCATAACTATACCTCTCACTCAAACAGTTCTTCATGGTCTTAATTTCGGTGCTATGGGTGTGTGGTTTGCCATGGCAATCTCAAATATGGTATCGGCTGGAATAGGAGGGATATTCTATCTCAAGGGAGACTGGCAGCGTAAAATAATAAAAAAGGAGAGAATCAGTCCAGAAATTTCATAGCATTCTTCTCCACTAGAATATTTCTCTTTGCTCTAACAACTCCTTTTTCAAGGTATATCGAGGGAACAACGGTGAGTACCATATTTTCCTCGAGCGTGCAAGAACCTGGGGCATAGGGCATATAAAATCCAGAGGCAGGAACCACACTGTAATGGGGAAATTCGCCAATTTCTCTTACAATTGAATCTATAAAATTGCATGATACCCCACTCTTCACAATGGTTGATAGCTTTGCATACATTCCGTTTATTTTCTTGAGTGCACTGATCCACTCTGCTCTCTCCTCAGTAAATATGACACGGGAGAAATTGAGATAATAACCCTGAAGCATGGGGAAAGAATCAATGTAGATTATTTCCCCTTCCTTTATCTTCTCATTCTTCATCCTTGGAAATACCTTCAGTGTTTCCTTTCCTGAAGCGACAATGGTAGGATAGAGAAAATTCTCAATACCGTTTTCTAGCATTATGCATTCAAGTAAACTTTTCATCTCCCCTTCTTTCATACCAAATTTGATTTCTCTAAAGAATTTGCCCATAGAGCTCCGTATTTTCTCCCCAAGTGATACAAGTATTTCTATCTCCTCAAGAAAAGGCTTCCTCATGGCCTTTTTCAGGATTTCTCCTCCATTTTTATACTTAAAATTTAAATTGTGAAGCCTGGCGTATGGGCTCACGTAATATTCGCCCTGCAAATGTGGAGTGTCGTATATTATCTCATAATCTTCCTCAATCTCCTCCAGATCCTCTTTCATTGTAGGATGTGCATACACTTTAATATCTTCATCAATTACAAGATGAGTAAAAGCCTTGGTTTCTATAAGCTTTGGAACTTCTGGATCCTCCGGGAAGAAAACAAAGGGGCCATAGGATCCTATCAATCGAGCTCTCATTTCACGAAAATTCATTGGATGCACCTCTGCATGCATTAATATCCTTTGCAGTTTCCCTATCTACATTGTAAATCTTCAATCTCTCTTGAAAATAGTCTTCGGCTTCTTTACCCCTCCATTCTCCAAGAAGAATGGTGTTGTTAAGAGAGATCACTCCAAAATTCAAAGTTAAATCATAGAGCAGAGGTGGTAGATGCAACGGATCTATTTTATCTACCTCCATTTTGTGAGGAAGCTTGTAGTATATGCAACTGAGCTGCTGAGCCTGAGCATGGAACACCATGTCCTTATCTGCAGTGAGCACCACCACCTCAGCTCGAATTGCATCAGAGAAATTTTTATACTCTTCTATAATCTCTCTATCTCGCACTTCCTTATCCCTGTTCTCGCTTCTCTTGCCCACTCTGAAGGCATCCTTGACATTGAGAAGGTGATATATTTCGTTCATCGCGTTCTTTGCCCTTCTACAATCCTTAGTGCTGCCGTTAACAAATTCATACATCACAGAATGATAGGGCAATTCCTCAAGCTCATGTATCATCTTTCCAGAGTATTTGGAATGTATCCGTGCATCCACCTCCTCTATAACAATCTCGCTAAGTACATACTTGAAAGAGTCCTTAACGCGACGGGAGATCACCCTGTAATAGGCCATATTTGTGTCTATCCCAAGAAATACAGGCTTCGCATAGATAGTCCTGTCTTTTATTGATTCATTGAGGAGTCTGAAATTGTTTCTTATTTCCTCCTCATTTTCAAAGGGAAGTATGCCAGAGGATAAAAAGGAATCCAGCAAATCATGGTAGTCTGGAAGATCTCTTCTCAGGAAATCCGTTCTTGCATATTTTCTCTTTATACTGTTGAGATCACGGGCAGATATAATATCTCCGATTTTGAAATTATCCAGATTTAGGGTGAAGAGATTCACCTCGAAAGGTGGATAGCCTACTGTAATTTCATTTATACCTCGAAGATAATATTCATTGAGGAGTATGTATATTTCCTCCTTTTCAATTATCATTGTGAAACCTCCATCAGTTTTTGAAGAGATATAGGACGCATCATAAATGGATACTCGGAAAATCTCATGTCATAAAGATGAAGATAAACTATGCGAATGTTTTCCACACCCACGAGTGCCAAGATCATTGCCTTTCTCGCACCTGTTATATCAATGATATCACCATCCTCCAGGATATCCAGAAGAATTTTCCGAATAAAAGAAATCTCTTGATTTATTTTTCTCTTTCTCAAAATGATATCCTTCTCATGAATCTGATAGAGCTTTTTTATCTTTCTTTCGATCTTTTGCACAATATTTTCGTCAGTATAGAGCAATACCACTTCTCTTGGAAATTCTTTCTTTATTTTTATGTAGGCGTAGAGTGAGTTAAATGGTGGCCAGATTTCTCGAGATACGAATAATATGTATTTCACAATCCCACAATATTCTTCCAATATTTTATATTTGCTTAGGTGCAATTGATGACTTTTAGAAGCGGTGAAGGAAAGCAATGGCTTTAATCTAAAAGTTTTTATATGTAGAATTTCATACACTTTCATAGGTGGTTAGGATGAAGTCCCTTATTA
>JAGHBQ010000185.1 GCA_021160945.1 Thermoplasmata archaeon | reverse complement strand
CCCCGTGAGAATCTTTAAATATCGAAAATGAAATTAATGGGGGATGGTTGAAAAGATTAAAACAGGAATTCTAGGGCTCAACGCACTGCTGGATGGTGGTCTTAACGAGAGAAGTGCCACTGTGGTAATTGGTGCTGCAGGTGCAGGGAAAACGACATTTGCCAATCAGTTTATAAGGAGAGGGTTGATGGATGGACAAGTGGGCATATTCATAAGTCTTGATGAGAATAAGGAGCAGATCATAAAGGATGCCCTCAACATGGGCTGGGAAGATATACTTTACTTTATAGAGGAGGAGAAACTTATTTTCATCGACGCCTCTGGAAAGGAGTTTCAGGTATTCATAAAAAGAGAGCTTCCCGATTTTGTATCCCGGTGGGAAGGTTCCAATGTTCGCATAGCAATAGACCCCCTGACTCCCGTGATATGGGCAACACCCTCTCGATATCAGCAGAGAGAGCTTCTGAGCCTCATGCTAAAAGAATTGAAAAAGATAGGTACGATAGTGGCTACTTTGGAAGAGCATGGTAATCCAAATCTCTCTTCTCCCGAGACAGGGATACCCATGTACCTTGCAGACACGGTTATACATCTGAGGTACAATATAGGGGAAGATTATCGCAGAGAGCTACACATAGTGAAGATGCGAGGGAGCAGGCACAGTGAAAGAACACATCCGTACCGAATCATTAAAGGTCTGGGAATTGTGGTTGCCAGGGGACACAAAAAGATGAGTTCTCGTGAGAATGTGGAGGTCCTTCGTAGAAAAATAAAAGAGAAGATGAAAAAAGCTTCACCTCTCATTATGTCGCGGATAGAGAAGGTGCTTGAGCAGCTGGAGGATGAGGATATTGAGGATGTGAACCTCGAAGAGCTTGCAGAGATCATAGCGGAGGAATTCATTTGAAACTCTCAAATATTCAGGAAGTCTTCAAAGGATTAGAAGAGGAAGAAATAAAGGGATACCATCCTTTTTCTCACAAAAATCGAAGAGAAATATATCGGGAACTGACCAGGGCTCCTTGTTTGAACTCTTCCCAACTATCCTCGAGAACAGGAATAAAAGCATCCAATACTGTATGGCATCTGCGAAAGCTGCAGAAGGAGGGTTATGTACACTCAGTTAAATATCAGAGTGAAATCTTCTATCCCGAATGGCTTGTACTCCAGGAAGATTGGAAGCTCTTCTACTGGATAAATAAGAAGGGTGTTGCTTCGATAATCCGACCTCTGCTTTTCGGATGTAAAGGTGTGGATGAGCTCATCTCAAATATGAGCAGGGCCACCTTTTACCGCTATCTTCAGGTTCTCAAAGAGCTGGGGTTAATAGAAACCGGAAGAGGAAGAAAAAGCTGGCTCTGCCTCAAGGACATATTTTTCCAGAAGATGGAAGAATACGATAGGAGGGGAATGAAGGTCAAGAGAGATCTCATTAAAAGATTGGAGAGGGGAGGCTATGAAGTGGAGACAATAGGCACCTATAACTATGAGGTGAAACTCCGAATTGTGGGAAGGGAAAAGTTTACCATGAGCATATACATCTCCCCCATAAGGACTGCGCTGGGGGTGTTTGAATGATTGAGGAGATGAAAAGAAAAGCGGGAGAGAAGGCTGCTGAGTATATTAAGGACGGAATGGTGGTTGGTCTGGGAACTGGAAGCACTGTAAAATACACGATTCTGAAACTGGGAGAAATGGTAAGGAATGGACTGGAAATTGTGGGTGTACCAACATCTCGAAGAACTGAAGAGCTTGCGAGGAGTTTGGGTATAAAACTGGGCGATTTGAATGACTATGATAGCATAGATATCACGGTGGATGGTGCAGATGAAGTGGATGAGAAATTGAATCTCATAAAAGGGGGTGGCGGAGCTCTTCTGCGGGAGAAAATGATCGCCTATGCATCCAAATATGAGGTCATTGTAGTGGATGAGAGAAAAGTTAAAGAGTTTTTGGGCGAATTTCCACTCCCTGTGGAAATAGTTAAATTTGGGTATCGGAGAACACTGAGAAACTTGGAATCTCTGGGATGCAGAGCTGAGTTGCGAATGAAAGATGGGGAGATATACATCACTGATAATGGAAATTACATAGTGGACTGCAAATTTGGAAAAATAGAAGAACCAGAGAAACTCGAGAGAGAGATAGACCGAATACCAGGTGTGGTTGAAATTGGCTTGTTTATAAATCTGGCAAATGAAGTTATTGTGGGCAAAAAAGATGGAATAGAAATTATGAGAAAGAGTTGAGGCTTTTTATCAAATCCTCAATATCTTTTATTTTCTTTCTTAGCTCTTTATTTATCTCCTCAACTATTTTTGGAAATGGTTTACTTAAACGGTATCCATGCACAGGTCTCCCTTTTCCTTCCTTTTTTAGATCTCTCTTTGTTACCCAGCCCCTCTTCTTTAGCCACTGCATGGCTATGCTTACTTCGGGCTGTCTAAGTGTGGTGTTCTTTTCAATCTCCACCGAAGTTACCTCCCCCCTTTTTCGCATATATGAT
>JAGHBQ010000183.1 GCA_021160945.1 Thermoplasmata archaeon | reverse complement strand
TCTTATGGGAGAAGCATTAAAAATAGGTATGGACTTGGAGAAGATAAGAGAGCCCAATAAAAGCTAGATATCTTTTAGATGTGTAACACATGAAGAAAAAAGAAAATTCTCTCTAAGCGCTTCAGAAAGCTTATTTGCATATTATCCTCTTATAGATGATTAGAAAATTTCTAGAGGAATAAAATGTTTAACACCTACGACTTGAAAACCAATTCATTTATGGATTTCTTTTATCTGCTGAGTTTCAAAGTTAATGCTAATAGGGATTAAGTCATGGATTTATGCAACGTTCCGAGAATCGGGGGTAAATTTTAATAATTTGGAGCAATAGCCAAAGTATGCTTGAAAAGGAACTGGCGTTGCAGTATTTCCATGATAACGGGTGGAAGAGGTACAGATGCAAAAAATGTGGAGCTCATTTCTGGAGCAAGAAGCCGAGGGAAACATGCACAGAGGCTCCGTGTGGAAAGTACACGTTTCTCGATGAGCCTGTTTTCAAGAAGAAATACTCTGTGGAGGAGATGCGTCAGGAGTTTATAGAGTTCTTCAAAAGGCACGGGCATACCTGGATATCAAGATACCCTGTGGTTGCCAGATGGAGAGATGACGTATTCCTTGTTAATGCTTCAATTTACGATTTTCAACCCCATGTAACCTCAGGCTTAGTTCCTCCTCCTGCTAATCCTCTGGTAATTTCTCAGCCCTGTATTCGCATGGTTGATATAGATTCGGTGGGAAAAACAGGAAGGCATTTGACAGGTTTTGAGATGATGGCCCACCACGCTTTCAATTATCCAGATGAGTGGATTTACTGGAAGGATGAAACGGTAGATTATGCCCTTAAATTCATAGACTCTCTAGGTGGGAATGAGGAGGATGTGGTTTTAAAAGAGAAGCCCTGGATTGGAGGGGGAAACGCGGGGGCAAGTTTTGAAGTTATTGTGGGAGGTTTAGAGCTTGCCACTCTGGTTTTTATGAATCTAAAGGAGGATGAAAATGGCTCTATAGTTCTTGACGGGATAAAATATTCAGAGATGCCTTTAAAAATCGTGGATACTGGCTATGGTTTAGAAAGATTTGTGTGGGCCTCTCAGGGAACCCCGACAATATATGATGCAATATATCCGGATATGATAAGCGAGCTTATGGAGATTCTGGGTCTTGAAAGGGGAGAAAAAGAGGATATCATGCTAAGAAATCTTGCTCTGTTATCTCCCAAGATAGAGATTGAGGATGAGAGAACCTTGATAGAGGAGATTCTTAAGAGATCTAATGCATCATGGGAGGATTATCGCAGATTCATAAAGCCGCTTCAGAGAATATATGCAATTGTGGATTATACTAGAAGTCTGGCATTTATGTTATCGGATGGAATTGTGCCATCAAATGTTCAGGCTGGATATCTCGCCAGATTGCTCATAAGGAGAACTCTCAGGCTCTTGGAGGAGCTTAATAATCCGATCCCAATAGAGGAATTAGTAATCAAGCATATAAGGAGATTTGGGGATATAATGGACACATCCATGATACCTATAGTGGAGGAGGAGCTAAAGTTGGAGAAGGAGAGATATCACAGGACAATTTCCAAGGGAAGAGAAATTGTGAAAAGGATGATAAAGAAAAAGGGGAAAATAGATGTGGAGGATCTTATTCTTCTCTATGATTCCCATGGCCTTCTTCCAGATATGGTAAGGAACATAGCTGAAAAAATGAATGTGGATGTTGAAATCCCGAAAAATTTCCATGGACTTGTTGCTAAGAGACATGAGAGAATGGTGAAAGAGAAGAAAAAAGAGGAAAGAAGATATGAGCTTCCAGAAACAAAGGCTCTGTATTATGAAGATCCATACTTGAGAGAATTCGAAGCTATGGTTCTATGGAGCAGAGGAAGCGAAGTAGTTCTTGATCAAACGGCCTTTTATCCCGAAGGTGGTGGACAACCTGCGGATTTGGGAGTGATCCGTGCGAATGGAGAGAAATATTATGTAAAGGATGTTCAAAAGTACAACGGGGTTATTGTTCATTTTGTTGATAGGGAAGGCTTGAAGAAGGGAATGAAAATTCGTGGCATAATTGACTGGGAGCGTCGTGAGAGATTGATGAGAAATCACACTGCAGAACATGTGCTCCTTGCGGCGGCAAGAAGAGTGCTTGGGAAGCATGTATGGCAGCATGGTACACAGAAAGATGTGTATGAATGCAGGTTTGATATAGCGCACTACAAGCCAATAAGTAGCGAGGAGATCAAGGCCATTGAAAGGGAAGCTCTCAGAATCATAACTTCTAATATTCCAGTGGAAGCAAGATTTATGAACAGGACAGAGGCAGAAAAGAGATATGGATCTGTCCTGTATGAGGGAGGTATTCCACCAGGAAAGGATATAAGAGTTGTGAAAATAGGAGATTACGATGTTGAAGCTTGCGGAGGGACTCATGTTAGAAACACCGGAGAGATAGGATTTCTCAAGATAATTCGTACTGAGAGGATACAGGATGGTGTAAGCAGGCTCATATATACATCCGGTTTAAGTGCACTTGAGCATGTTCAGAGAGAGGAAGATATATTGAAGGGAAGCAGTGAAAAACTGAGGGTACAACCAGAGAATCTCGAGAAGGCTATAGAGAGATTCTTCGAAGAATGGAAGAAATACCGAAAAGAAGTTGAAAAGTTGAAAAAGTATCAGATTATGGGAATGAAAAAGGAGCTCATTGAAAAGAGCAAGGATGGAAAGATTGCAGAAATTGTAGATCTGGAAATGGAGGATCTTCTCCTCCTCTCACGGGAGCTTTCCCCTCTTTTAGAAATGGGTGTTCTTATAGGGAAAGACGGAAGCATAGTTGTATTCGGTGAAGATGCAAATAAAATAGCTAAGGAAATTGCATCGGTCATGGATGGAAAGGCTGGTGGCAGTAAAGAATTTGCGCAGGGAAAGGGAGATTCCGATAAAAGGAAAAAAGGTTTAAATAAGGCAAAGCAATTGTTGGGATTCGCATGATAAATTCAGAGATAGAGGACGTGAAAAACATCGTAAGCCAGTATTTTGATGTTTATGACTTTAGGATACTCCCAGATCATCTTGAGTTCTATATAACTTTCCCAGATGAGAGAACCCTGGATAGAAATTTTGAGGAACTCAGACTTAAATTCAAGAAGAGAAATCTTGTGCCTCTGTTGAGAAGAAGGGGGGCCGAGTATTTTATTGCCGTGATGAAAACAAGGTCGAGAAAATACAGAAGTATATACATTAATGTTATTCTTCTTTTCCTAACAATAGCCTCAACTATATGGGTTGGAATGGGTTACTATTCAAGCTATTATGGGGTCGAAAATCTCTGGCACCAGATATGGGGTGGATTTCTCTACTTCTCTTTACCTCTTCTCACAATTCTTGGCTCTCATGAGATGGGTCACTATTTTGCGGCAAAAAAGCATAAAGTAGCAGCATCCTTGCCTTTTTTCATTCCAGCCCCAACGATATTGGGTACTTTGGGCGCATTCATCTCAATGCGTGATCCAATACCTGATAGAAAATCTCTGGTAGATATAGGACTGGCAGGTCCCATTGCAGGATTCATTGTTGCCATACCAGTTACCCTTGTTGGCCTATATATTGGGCATATTCATCCTCCTGCTCCACCGCCAATCACAACAAGAACATTAGTCTATATTTTCAATCTTCCTCTCATTTACCAGCTTTTCTTCTTCTTTATCCCCCCATCTCAGTTTATACACCCTGTTGCCATGGCGGGATGGGTTGGCTTCGTTGTGACGGCCATAAATCTTTTTCCCATAGGACAGCTTGATGGGGGCCATGTTGCCAGGGCACTGGCAGGAGATAAAGCGAAATACATAAGCTATGCATTTGCTGCAGTTCTCATAGCCCTCAGTTATTTTTATCTTGGATGGCTTATATTTGCCCTTCTTGTGATATTTCTTGGATTGAGACATCCCCCACCCTTGAATGATATAGTGAAGCTGGATAAAAAGAGACTGGCTCTGGCCATAAGTGGATTTCTCATTCTTGCCGTTACTTTTGTTCCAGTACCGATTGAAGTTGCCCAAGAACACCTAGAGGTAAATGTGTGGAGTAACACAACAACTCTAATTGAAGATTTGAACGAGCAAGCTACACTAAAGCTCTGGATAAACAACACAGGGGATCTCGAGGAGAATGTGACCGTGAAAATCAAAGGGAACCTGATAATCCCTCAAGATAGCATATCCTTTATTTTAGAAAAAGGTGGAGGAAAGGCTATAGAGGAGAATGTGAGTTATCTCACCAAAGGTTCCCAGGTGCTTCATGTTATGGTGAAGACTTCTTTCAACTTGGTATATTGGAGAAACATAACTTTTCAGTGCTTCGAGAGGAGCTCTACGCTTTATTTTTCTCCAAATATCGCTAGTGGGCATATGTTCAATATAACTCTAAAAAATGACGGACCACCAAGGGTTGTTAGCTTTCTCTCTCTTAACAATGTCAGTTTTAATATCACAAATCATGAAGTTCCCCTCTATCTTGAGAGAGATTCCTCCTACGTTCTTAATTTTGTGGTTATGGCGCCAACAACAATCCTTGCTATAGATAACCAAAACTATGAAGTTGCCTGGTTTAAAGTAGAGATTTGAATCTAAGCGCATCTTCCCACATGTTTGTATTGTTGAAGAGCACATAATCTCCATCCTGAACTTTTTTCTTGAGAAGCATCAGATC
>JAGHBQ010000077.1 GCA_021160945.1 Thermoplasmata archaeon | reverse complement strand
TATTAAATCCTGCATAGAGATTGTTGAGGAACTTCATATACTGTTCAGAGTTGTGGGTGATAAAAAGGCAGAAGATAAAATCCCATCTCAGTACCTCAACAAATCCTTTCTATGTCCTGCTGGTGACTGGAAAGACTACTTGGAGAGTAAGTTTGATAAAGGTGGAGGAGGAAAAATCGACGCAGTTTGGAACATTGTCAACCGCATAACTAAGGATGATATTGAGGAAAAAATGAGTGATTTTAAGGAATTCATAGAGGAGAAGTTTATCAACAAGCTTATGGATAATGATAACGATTTAACCTAACAACTTTCTTTCCCTTTTCCTGAGGTATGATCTTCACTTCTGCATTTTGAAATTCTTTTTTAAGCTCTTTCCCTGCAAAGAGATGATCAAGAAAGACGGCAAGAGCGGCAACTTCGCTGTGGGGTTGATTTCCTATGGCAACATTGAAATGGGCAAGCTCATAAATTTCTCTTGGAACCTTTTCGGCACCTACAACTATAAGAATATTATTCCGGGGAATTTTGTCAATAATTTCATCAATAGGAATTCCATACATAGTGAGATGAATAACCATTCCCCCCCATTCTCTTATGACTTTTTTCCAATTTTTCTCGAATTTCACAAAAAATGGCCCCCCCCATCTTTTTACAACGTCCTCTACACTTTCTTTTACATGTGCATCTTCATCCGCCGAAATTATTATTCCATCTGCTCCAAAGGCGCGGGCCACTAAACAAACATGGGTTGTTATTCTCTTATCCCTCTCAGGTCGATGTCCAAGTCTCAGAACCACAATCATAAGCGATCAATAAAATCCTCTATATCTTCTTTTTTACTACTCTTTTCATGCATCTCTTTATGATGCATCTTTGGTGAGTATCTTCTCACCGGGTAAAACGCCATAAAAAGAAAGCCAAAGGCAAAGAAAGATAGAGCTGTGAGCGCAGCCGAGATTCCCGAGATTTCCACTTCTCTTATGAGGTCCCCATTCACAACAGCACTGGATAAAACCCAGAAAAGAACTGATATGCCAAGGGTAATTCCTCCAAGGAAGGTACTCAATCCCGGTTTTATTTTCTTTATTCTGTGTATCTGAAAGAGAATTGAAGTCAATCCTGAGAATGCCACAGCAGCAATTATAAAGAGTAAAACTAGATAAGATACTGTCAGGAGATAGAGAAAATAGGCAAATACTCCCATCAACACAAAACTAATGCCGGAGATAAGTCCCAGATACTCCTCCTGAAGGAATATACGCTCAAAGAACACTTTATATCACCTCAACAATCATCCCCCGAATATCCAATCTTGTGCTTCTCCTGATTAAGCCCCTAAGCATCGTTTGTGATACACCCAATTTTTCAACAAGATCTCCGAGAAACATGCTCTTTTTCTCTCCGAGGAGCTCTATTATCTTATTCTCCCATATTTCGAATTCCATATCACTCATGGTAATCACGCGAATGACTTCCGCAGCCTCTATTATGGGGAGAGATATATTAATTTGAAAGAGATCGTAATAGGTGTGATAGCTCTTTACGACCCCCTTCGGTGTGGTAACCCATTGAGTTTCCACAAGCTTTATTTTCTCGAGATATCTCAGAGCTTCAATGCCCTCTTTTCCATAAAGCTGCTCTATCTCTTCCACCGTACACCATCTTTTACTCAATTCCATAAATACCTTCTTTTTAACCTCTGTGTCACAGGCATGAAAAACGGAAATCAAATCACCAATATCCCCAACCACTTTAATTCTACTAGCGGGCATACGAAGTATATTGTTTTCCAGAGATATATATTTTTGCTTTTTTATTCCTGAGATAGAATACACAGTTTGGTTTAAGCCTTAATATTTATTTTCCTAATTCCATTTACCCTCATGATGGAAGAAAAGAAGCCAAAAATTCATCCATCTGCTTTTATAGCGCCCACTGCAGTAATAATAGGTGATGTTGAAATTGCAGAGGGAGTAAGCGTGTGGGATGGGGCAGTTATAAGAGGCGATGTTGCACCCATAAAAATAGGAAAGAACAGCAACATTCAGGATAATGCAGTTATCCATGTGGATTATGGAGAACCCACCATCATAGGAGAGAATGTCACGGTGGGGCATTTAGCCATAGTTCATGCGGCCAAAATAGGAAACGATGTTATCGTGGGTATCCATGCTGTGGTGCTCAATAACGCAGAAGTCGGTGACGGCAGTGTTATCGGTGCAGGCGCTGTAGTAACTCCTGGCTCAAAGATACCTCCTCGCAGTCTGGTTCTTGGAGTCCCTGGAAAGGTCATTCGACAGGGAGAAGATGTTGAGAAAATGGCAAGAGAAAACGGGTTAATATACCAGAAACTTAGAGAGGAGCACAAGTCAGGCAGATACAAGAGGGCTTGAATAATCGTTAGCCCTTCTCAACTCTTCAAATTTTATTATGAAATCGTCGAGCTGGAAAGGAGGCGTAACGAAAAGATCCACCTCATTGCCTACAATATTTTTGATTGTGTCATCGGGAGAAACCCATATTATTTTTGCCCTTGGGTTAAGCATCTTTACGAGATTCGCTAAATCTGCATCTTGAGGATTTTGTGAGAGAATAACCACTATCTTCGGCCTCTTTATTCGATAAATTTTTATAATATCATCTGCAGTTTTAGCAAAAAAGATATTACTATCCTTAAAGAGGAGTCTGTATAGTTTCCGCATAGATAGCCCATGCTCGATCACCAGCACATCGCTCATATTTTTCGATTTTATTTTCTTCCTTTTAAATTTTTCCCCCTGCTTACCTATAGATATTATCAGTAAAAGAAGTATAAACACGATAATTTTTTATAAGCGAGTCCTTTTTTCATATGTGATCCTTCCGTGTGGTTTGAAAAGTGTTGAGAAAATTGCAGAATATGCAAAAATAAGACCTGTAATAATTCCCACGGATACTCTTTACGGGTTATGCATGAGTATCCATGGAGATATTTCTAAAGTTTATAAATTGAAGAGAAGGGATTTGAGCAAACCCATACCTATTGGTGTGGCTAATCTGAAAATGATGAAATCACTAGTATTTTTGAGTGAAACGGCTAAAATTCTAATAAATCGCTTTATGCCCGGTCCTCTTACTCTTGTGCTCAAAGCGAAGAAGAAAATATTTGGATGGGATAAAATTGCTGTGAGAATACCAAATCACCCCATCCCCCTAGCTCTGATGGAAAGAATAGGACCAATTACACTCACCAGTGCTAATATAAGCGGAGAGAAGAATCCAGTAACCATTGAGGACACAATGAAGATAGAGGTGAAATATCGGATAGATTGTGGCAAACTCGAAGGTAAACCATCCACGGTGGTTGATTTGACTGAGGGAATTAATTTAATAAGGGAGGGAGCCATACCTTATTCTCAAATTCTGAAAGTACTGGAGGAATGAGCTATGGAGATAAAAAAATATCTAGAAGCAGGAAAAATAGGAAAAGAGGCAAGAGAGCTGGGAAAAGAGCTTATAAAAGAAGGAGCATCTTATTATGAGGTTGCCGAGAAAATAGAAAACTACATTCGCGACGCTGGTGCAAAGCCTGCTTTTCCTGTAAATCTCTCTGTGAACCATGAAGCTGCACATTACTCCCCTGTAAAAGATGATGGCCGCTATTTTCGCCGTGGCGATGTTGTGAAACTTGATCTTGGAGCACAAATAGATGGTTATATTTCTGACACAGCTGTTACTATAGAAGTCGGCACAAATAAGTGGAGGGACCTCATTGAAGCATCGGCAGAAGCGTTGAATAATGCAATTAAGTCAATCAAACCGGGAATCGAGGTGGGGAAAATAGGAAAAATAATCGAAGAGTCTCTCAATTTTTACGGATTTAACCCTATTCGAAATCTCACGGGCCATGGATTGGGAAGGTATGACCTTCACCATGGTCTGGTGATTCCAAACTATGATGATGGTAGCCGTGAGAAACTCTTGCCAGGTATGGCATTTGCCATAGAACCATTCGCCACCAACGGAAGGGGGTATGTTCGCGAAGGTAAAGGAGGAAACATCTATATTTTTCGGAAAACCAAAGATTTAAAGGGTTTATATGAAGAAATGTTTGAAGAATTCAAAACCCTTCCTTTTGCTGCCAGATGGTGTACCCATTATCCCGATTATAAATCTCTACTCAAAAAGGGTAGTTTTCTTGGAATAATCTATCATTTTCCTATTCTCCGGGAGAGAAAAAAGTTTGTGGTGGCGCAGACAGAGCATACACTCCTTCTAACAGAAGATAGTATTATAGTTACAACAAAATAATTAGGAAACGATTGAAATTAGATCCCGTATTTCCTCAGGTGCCTCCAAAAATCCTGCATCTCTTCTTGGGATGTAGGGTGTATGCACCCCTGTTAGAATTGTGGTTATCTTGAGCTTCTTAGTATATGAGCTATC
>JAGHBQ010000031.1 GCA_021160945.1 Thermoplasmata archaeon | reverse complement strand
GGTGTAGAGAGGGGAACCGTAGGTGCCCCTTCGTAGAAATAATTAAATTAGAAATCGCGATTTTCCATTATGGAAATTTGCAGGGGGTCAAGATGTCTTAAGGTTGAATTAATCGCATATTCTTTACCGAAAGAGGGAGATGTGGATAGGCTCATAGCAGAAAGTGCTGCCATTTCTCACGCACCCGAGTTCAGAAAATTGGACCGGGAAAAGGTGAGGCATTTGATAGAGCTTCTTCGCAAACTGGGTCACGAAAGTGTATTTGAGCATGCATCTTTCACCTTCCGTGTAGAGGGGATATCCCGGGTTTGCAGTCATCAACTGGTTCGTCATAGGATGGCAAGTTATACTCAACAGAGTCAGAGATATGTAAAACTCAAAAATCCAAAGTTTGTGGTTCCTGAATCCATTTTTGGAAGTGAGTTTGAGGGAGAGTACCTTGAAATTTTAGAGAAAGCTTCACATCTATACCGTCGAATGGTGGAAGGTGGAATACGCAAAGAAGATGCCCGATTTATTCTACCTCAAGGCATAGAGACAAAGATAATACTCACGATGAATGGTAGAGAGTTGAGACATTTTTTCTCTCTACGATGTGAAAAGGATGCACAGTGGGAAATAAGAAATCTGGCAAAGTCAATGCTCAAACTCGTCTACGAAGTTGCGCCTGTACTTTTTGAGGATCTTTATCAAAAATACATAGAAAATTACCCATAGTTGTCCAGTAATTATAAAATAGGGAAATTACATGGCCGATACGGTGATAGGATATGGTTACCCAGGAAGAAATTAAGAAAGGTGAAGAGATACGAAAGAGACTGCTTCAGACGAAAGAGGTTGAAAAAAGAATTGCAGAAAAGATGAGTAAGATTAAGCATAAGTTGATGGTCTTAAGCGGCAAAGGGGGGGTAGGTAAAACAACTGTAGCTGTAAATCTTGCGGTAACTCTTGCCCTTAAGGGCCATAAGGTGGGTCTTTTGGATGCTGATATCCATGGTCCAAACGTTCCCAAGATGCTGGGCGTACAACATGCAAAACTGGAAGTAAATGAAAAAAATATGATTGTGCCCATTGAACCGATTAAGAATCTTAAGGTCATTTCCATTCAGATGGCTCTACCTCAGGATGATTTACCAGTTATATGGAGAGGTCCTTTAAAGCACAAAGCCATTCAGCAGCTTCTGGATGAAGTCGAATGGGGAGATCTGGATTTCTTCATTGTAGATATGCCGCCTGGCACCGGGGATGAGTCTTTAAGTGTTGCCCAGCTTATTCCTGATCTGGATGGAGTTCTTATTGTGGTAACCCCTCAGGAGGTTGCACTTCTGGATGCTACAAAAGCCATAAATTTCTCAAGGCAGCTTCAAAAGAATGTTGTTGGCATCGTGGAAAATATGAGCGGAGAGATTTTTGGTCACGGAGGTGGCAAAAAGGCTGCAGAGAGGTATAATGTAGCCTATCTGGGGAGCATACCGATGGATGCAAAGATAGTAAGATGTGGAGATGAAGGAGAACCCTTTGTGATGAAATATTCAGATTCTGAGGCTGCCAAAGCATTTGAAGAAGTGGTTAATAATCTCCTGAAGGTTCTAGGAGAGAAGTAACCCTCCTTTTGTTATTTTGGAAGCAAAAATTTATAATGTGAAATGAAATACCAATATAGGGATTGATATGCGTGTGAAGATGGATGTTAAGGATTTGAAGGAAATTACGAATCTTCTCCTTACGCTTGTGTCAGAGGCAAAATTCGAGATGAATTCAGAGGGGTTGAGCGTAAAAGCTGTTGATCCAGCACATGTGGCCATGATAGTTCTGGAGGTCAGCAAAGAGGCTTTTATAGAGTATGAGTCTGAGGATGAGGAGCTTGGAGTGGATCTTGACAAAGTAAAGGATATCCTTAGACTTGCCTCTTCCAGAGAGCTTGTGGAGATATCCAAGGATGGAAATAGGCTCACCTTCCTTATAGGAAACCTCACCAGGAGCATGCCGCTTATTGATACCTCTGCCCTTAGTGTACCCAGAGTTCCTAATCTTGTTCTCCCTGCCAAGGTAGTCCTGCCACTAACGGAGTTCTCCCATGGAATTAAGGCAGCAGAAAGCATTTCAGACAATATAACTCTCAGAATTACGCCCAGCGAATTTGAGATGTATACTGAAGGAGATGAAGACTCTGCCAGACTAACAATACCCAAGGATATGCTGAAAGAGCTCTCCTGTGATGAGCCCGTGAAAAGTATGTATCCCGTAGATTATCTTCTCAAGCTTGTGAAAGCTATGGAATCTGCAGATTATCTCACCATCTATCTCGGCACTGATTATCCTATAAAGATAGAATTTCACATTGCAAGTGGAAAGGGCAAGGGCTACTATCTCCTCGCTCCCAGAATTGAGGGGGAGTAATTTTTTCTATCTTTTAGAAAATTTCTTTTTGAAAAGAAATATCAAGTTGCGGAATCCATCTTTCCAGGTGTTGAGCTTTACCTCTCCCTTTCTCTCGCGGTACTCTATGGGTACTTCCTCACATTTGAATTTTCTCCAGGCTTCTATTTTTATCTCCTCGCTGAATGGCATTCCATCAGAGGTTAGCTTGAGATCCTTGAGGATCTCGCGGCGAAACACCCACATACCACTCTGAGAATCTTTGATTTTCACTCCAAATAAGAGCCTTGTGCTCCAAGTTAAAATCTTATTGCCAACTTTATGGGTTAGGCTCATAGCCCCCTTTTTCATGAGAGAGAATCTCTCACAAGATACAAAATCGAGATTATTTGTGAGAAGATGCTCAACAAGCTCCACCACCTTCTCTGCAGGATAGGTGTCATCACCGTCCATCGTTACAATTATATCTCCAGTGGCTGCGTCAAATCCCGTCTTGTACGCTCTTCCATATCCCTTTCGCTTCTCCACAATCACCTTTGCACCTTTTTCCTCGGCAATCTCCCTGGTCCTATCCTTTGAGTCTCCATCCACGATTATTATCTCCCATTCATATCTTGGGTCTCTTGGAATCTTGTCTAGCACAAGTCCAATGCTCTCTTCCTCGTTGAGTGTGGGTATTATCACGCTTATTTTCATCTTCTCCCTCCTTTTTCTCCATACAGTTTGCACGCAAGGTATCCCGTGAGGGCAAAAACCAATCTCACAACACCCCAGAAAGAGAGCTGGGAAGGATTGAACATTCTTCTGGGTTTATACTTACCCCACAAGTTTCCATGCTTTATGGTGAGTTGCTTTCTTCCGTATCCGTTCCAGAAAGCCTGTTTTGCAAAAGAGAAAAACGAGTCGCGGGTTCTATGATAGATGATTGCTTTGGGATTGTAAACCAGTTTTCCACCAGCGTCCACTGCACGCATATTCAAATCAATATCCTCTGCAGTGACAAACCATGGATCAAAGCCACCAATCTTTTCAAACAATTCCTTGTGATAGGCTAAATTGCAGCTGGGGTATGTTACATCGAAACCTCTATAGAAAAGCTCCACTCTTTCAAGCTTCTCCCAGGGACCATACCCTATATAGATCGTTCTTCCCGCAACAATATCCGCCCCTTTTCTGAAACTCCTCCTTATTTCTGTGAGCCAGAATGGATTGGCTATATCGTCTCCATCAGTAAAGGCAATATAATCCCCTGATGCCTTCTTCACTCCATAATTGCGCCCTTCGCCCCTTGAGCCTCCCTTCTCATATAGATGAATAAAATCATATTCCTCCATATATTTCTTCACGATATCTCTTGTTCTGTCCTCGCTGTGTGCATCAACTATCACTATTTCAAATGGAGGCTCCTGAATGATGAGGGAATCCAGCAAATCGGATATGTGCTTTTCCTCGTTTCTCACCGTGATTACTATGCTTATGAACACATAACTAAATCTCATTTACCTATTTAATAAATACTGTGAAGAAAAAATTAAAAAGGCTTTGCTATTAAGATATGTGGATGGAAAAATCAAGCTAGTCATCTTCGATTTAGATGAGACAATAGTGGTGAATGAAATTTCATTTTCTGAGATACGAAAAAAGGTCTTGGAGGAGATAGGATGTAAAGAGAAACCACTTCATCTGTATGAGTTTTTGAGAGATAAAGGAGAAGAGTATGTAAAACTCCTGGAAAAGCATGAGGTATGGAGAGCAAAGCATGCAAAGGTGGTGAACTCTCTTCCTCACATAATAGAATTTTTGAAGGTAAGAGGAATAAAGGTCGCAGTGCTCACTCGAAACTCGAGAAAGGCAGCACTACTTGCGCTTGGAAAATATGTCTCGCTATTCGACGATATAATTACCCGGGATGATGGTTTTGAGCCGAAACCGAGCGCGGACCCTATAATTCATCTTCTCAAAAAATATGGGGCAAGGGGTGAAAATTGTATCGTGATTGGAGACTATGAGTACGATATCATAGCTGGAAAGAATGCTGGATGCATCACCGTGCGTGTAGGAGAAGGCTCGGGAGATTATAGAATATCAAAAATTGATGAGCTGCTCAATCTACTTAATGAGCTGAATTCCCTGTGAACTACAATCCATTGAGCATAGTTACTTTTTTGTGACAGGAAATCTTTACTTTGTATTTCTCCTCTTAGGAGGTGGCATTTCTCTTTATACAGCATTCGTTAATGGAAAAAAATATGCTGGAGAGATTGGTGTGCTTCGAGCATGGGGAGTACCCGCATATAAAATCACCCTCTTTTTCTCTCTCGAAAATCTTTATGTCATAATTGTAGCCGCGCTTATATCCATTCTATTAGCTTATCCATTTTTTATGGGGTTCTTCATAGGTTTATGCCATTACTGCAATCTCACAGGTATATTCACTCGCTTATTACTCTTTCCTCTTCTCTTTGCACTTTTGATAAGCGTTCCGTCGAGTCTTTACTTTTACTACATAATAAAAAGGAAAAATGTACTCATACATCTTAGAAACATGTAAAATTTCAGAGGTTTACCACTCTGCACTGCCGAAAATGGTGCCTTATTTTCATACATATCTTGTGTAGTGTCTCTTCTCTCATAGGTCTGAGCTTTAAGTACTCTGGCTCAAGGGTTCCACCCTTAGTTGAATACTGCTGAATTACGTATCTCTTTGCTCCATGAAGCCAGCTTGCTATTTGCTCAAAATCTTTCACTCCTAGAGTTGGCACTGCTGTTGTCCTGAACTCATAATCTCTTGCATATCTTTTTATTATTTCTATGCTCTCCTCGATCTTTTCCATATTCACTCTTGCACCAGCAAGTTCCTCATACCTATTCTTCGGAGCTTTTATGTCCATGGCAACATAAGAAACATGTGGGATGAGTTCTCTGAGAATTTCGGGATTAGTGCCATTTGTATCCACCTTCACCTCTGTTATCTTGGTCACCTCTTTTATGAATTCTGTGAGATCTAAATGAATGGTTGGCTCGCCACCTGTGATACACACTCCATCTATCCAATCTTTGAGGTACTCCACCCACTCAATTACTTTTTCCATAGGAATGAATCTTTTCTTCTTCTCAGTAACAAGTGTGTAATTATGACAGAAAGGACAGCGGAAATTGCAGCCATAGGTGAACACCGTTGCCACAACTTTGCCGCGCCAGTCCACAAAGGATGTTTCCAGGAAACCCGC
>JAGHBQ010000076.1 GCA_021160945.1 Thermoplasmata archaeon | reverse complement strand
TATCCGGTCTTGCCATACCCCAAGTTGTAGTCTACGCTCATTATCAGTATGCCGAAAGAATTTGGCCCTATCTGGTTTATACGTTTATGACTCTATCCTCTACTCTCTGGTATATGAGAGTATCAAAAAAATTAAGCTACAAGACAAGTGGCTATTTATTCTATTACGGGGTAATGATGCGAACCCTCGGAATTTCCATATTTGCGTTCTCTCCAGCTTATAAACTCACTCTTGCTCCTGTGGCCATTCTTGGCTCAATTTTCATGGGTATAAGCTGGGCTTATATTTCCATATCCAACCTTTCCTATTTAGGAAGGGTTGCAGAGGATAAGGAGAGAGATCAGGCTCTTTCCTTCTACAATTTTATAAACGGTGTGGCTGTAAGCCTAGGAAACTTTACAGGAGGTCTTCTTGTAGATTTTCTAAGCTTTACCTATACATTTCTTTTGGCAATAATATTTCTCACTGCAGGAGCAATGTTTATGAAGAGGATAGAAGCATGGGGAGAACCAGAGAAGCAAGAGAATAAAGAGAGTCGAAAAGTTTAAGTGTGTGCAAATATAAAGGAAAGTATGGCAAAGAAGGGCAAAGGAACAGGTTTTCAGTCTGCAGCCGGTCTTATTCGATACTTTGAGGAGGAGAAGAGTAAGGGACCAAAGCTTGACCCCAAACTTGTGGCATACATGGCTGTTTTGTTTGCTATTGTGGTTGTCCTTGCTCGCTATTTCTGGCCAACTTAATTGATATTATGCTCTACTTCATTTTTTCCAAGGGAGAAAATATAAAGAGGGATTTTGCACTTGACGAAATTTTAAATGGACAGGAGCTTAAAAAGGAAGAAATATTGAATATGCTTTTAAAGAGAGGGGGGACGCTTAGATTGGGGATTGTTGACATTGACGAACATCTGGAGAGGTATGTTATAGATCAAGGATACCCTGTTGGAATAATAGAGGAGGAGAAGGATTATGTTCATCCTCAGTATCAATTTCAAGCTTTACCATTTAATTTTTTTGAAAGAGATGCAAAGAAAGTTGCTAAAGAGCTTCTAGGAAAGCTTCTGGTAAGAAAGCTTGGGAATGATTATATTATCGGGAAGATAGTTGAAACGGAAGCTTACTATGGCCCGGAGGACCCAGCGTCTAGAGCTAAAAAAGGAAAAAGGGAGTATAATAGTCCCATGTGGTTCCGCGGGGGGCATATATTCATTTATATGGTACATGCAAACTGGATGCTCAATTTCACCACTGATTATGATGAGGCGCAAGCTGTGCTTATACGTGCCGTGGAGCCAATCGCAGGGATATACCTTATGAGAAAAAGAAGAAAGAGAAAAAATATAAAAGAGCTATGCGGTGGACCCGGGAAATTGAGTCAGAGTTTTTACATTCATGGAAATATGAACGGCCAAAAAATAGGTAATGAGCTATTTGTGGCAAATTCACCTTGGAAAGGGTTCGAAATTAAAACCTCCCACAGAATAGGCGTTACTGAAGATGTTGAGGAGCACCTAAGATTTTTCACTTATCCTAATAAGTTTGTGTCCAGAAGACCTAAATAATACAACGCAATATCCCCATGGTGATAAAAATGGATCCTCAAGAAACAATTAAGGAAATTGGAGAGTATCTGGAAAAGCTTAGTAAAGATTATCCTCAGGAAACAGGAGCATTTATGGCTTTTTTGAGAAGAACTATTCAGGAGAAAGCCCTTGATGTCAAAACCAAGGAGCTTATAGCCCTTGCGTTGGGTATAGCCACAGGATGTGAGTGGTGCATTGTACTTCACACTAAAAATGCCATAGACGCTGGTGCAACACCAGAGGAGCTTGTTGAAGCGGGATTTGTTGCAGTGTTGATGGCTGGAGGCCCTGCATTGATGCATCTCATCCCGCTTATGAAGGCGATTGAGGATTTTAAAAAGGAGTAAATTCTTTATTCTTTATTTTTATTTACCCTTATGAAAATCGAAGAGGTTTTTCCGGAAGTGAACAAAATAAAGGATTCTGTTCTCCGAGAGAAGGTTATTGAGGTTTGGGAATACGCAATCGAAAAAGGAGGATGGAAAGATTTTCCGCTGGATAAGATACCCTTCACTCTGCTCATTCCTACTGAAAGAAATCTGGTGGAGCATACAAGAACGGTTACTAGGATGGCCATGGCAGTTGCCAGAGAGCGTGGTGATGTGAATATGGATCTTATAATTGCAGGAGGACTTTTGCACGATGTGGCCAAGCTCCTTGAGTTCACAGCGGAAGATGGTAAAGTTGTGAAAAGTGAATACGGAAAGAGGATAAGACATCCTGTGGGTGGAGCAATGCTGGCAGAAAAATTTGATCTACCCTATCAGATAGCACATATTATAGCAGCCCATTCCAAAGAGGGAGAATTTGTAACACGCATCCCGGAAGCTGTGATAATACATCACTGTGATTTCATAGATTTCCATATCGAAAAAGGGAAATTATAGCTCTTCTATAAAATTTGCAATCATAGAAAAAGCCTCTTTCTCAACTTCGTGAAAGCTGTGGTCTCCTTGTAAACTCTCTATTTTCAATTTTTCCCCTTGATATGCATTTCTAAGTTTTTCCATGTACCATTTTATGGGTTTAATGAAATATGGGTCTTGGGACCCAAAAAGCACAAGCGTAGGATAGGTAATTTGGGAGAAAATCTCCAGGTTCTCATAATTGAACATCCTGGCTTCCCAATTCTCTCTATCTACAAAACTCAGAAATCTTTGGGCGCTCCAGAACTCTCCAGTCCTCTTATACAATTCTATAATGAGCTTATCTCCCTCTCCCATTTTCACCATTTTTCTGGCATTATTCAATATTTTTTCAAATTCATCTCCTAAAG
>JAGHBQ010000047.1 GCA_021160945.1 Thermoplasmata archaeon | reverse complement strand
GTCAGGTCTTCCCCAAATTCCATATTTCTCACTTTTAACAATAGGCGCCTTCTCCAGATCATCTACATATATTATCTCCCCATCAGGAAGCTTGAGTTCTTTATTTATTTCATTGTATGTTATCTCACTTTTGAGTGTAAGATAAAGGAAGTATGTGGCAAATATTAGCCAAAGAAGGGAGGCGATTTCAAATAAATATCCCAGCAGATAGTTTGGAGGCAGTATGAAAGTAACAGAAAAGATGGAGAATATTGTTGAAAACGAGGATGCCAAGAGCATCACCTTCTCTGTTTTTCTTTCTACAAAAGTTCCTTTCTCATACTTCCAGAGCAAATATAACGCAATGATAATCCAGAGGATAGAAATAGAAATGAAAAACTTACCCAAAAATAAGGAAGAGTAGAAAAGGGAAATGCCTAGAAGGGAAATTAAAGTTGCCGCCAGAGAATAGTATAGCACCAGGCTTTCCCGTGTTTTGATTTTTCTCCTCTCTCCTCTCAATTTATCGATTTTTTCTCCAAGTTCTCTGTGCTTTTTAACTCCTTCCTCATTTGTATCTTTCTCTATCCTACTCAGCCACCAGCTCAGCGGACAGTAAGAATATTTCTCAATGTCTCCAGCAGATATGAAATCCACTGAAAAAAATAGTAGATAGGAGTATTTTAAATTTTTGATGATATTTTGGCCTTTGATTTTTGAGCGTCGCAGATGCAATACTTACGGAGGCTGGATTGAGTTTCTTAGGTCTCTCGGTAACTCCACCAACACCTGACTGGGGCTATGATCTGCGTGTGGGACAGCCCTTCATGTTGGACGGTTACTGGTGGCTTGTGCTCTTTCCTGGACTGATGGTTATGCTATTCGCCATGGCCTTTGCCCTCATAGGCGAGGCACTAAGTGAGAGAACCTCACTGGGAACGAGGTGATAACAATGGTAGTTGAAGTTAAGGATCTGAGTATCTACTATTTTACCCTCAACGGTGTGGTGAGAGCTGTAGAAAAGGTGAGCTTCAATATTGAGAAGGGGGAGTGGCTCACTTTTGTGGGCGAGAGTGGAAGTGGTAAATCTACTGTTGCCTACGGGATAATCAATCTGGTTCCCTCCCCAGGAAGAATTACAGGAGGCCAGGTACTTTTTGAGGGAAAGGATCTCACAAAGCTATCGCCAGAGGAACTTAAAGAAATTAGAGGTAAGGAGATCAGCATGGTGTTCCAGGATCCTATGACTTCACTGGATCCCTTAAGAAAAGTGGGAGATCAGATTGCTGAAGTTATGATAGAGCATGGGGTGGATGAGAAAGAAGCCCTTAAAAGAGCAAAAGAGCTACTTAGGAGTGTGAACGTACCTGAAGACAGGATAGATTACTATCCACATCAGCTTAGTGGAGGACAAAGACAGAGAATAATAATCTCCATGGCTATGGCCTTCCACCCCAAATTGCTAATAGCGGATGAACCCACCACTGCTCTTGATGTGATAGTACAGGATTCTATCATGGACCTTTTGGATGCACTCAAAGAGAAAGGGACCAGCATATTCTTCATCACCCATGATATTTCTCTGGCTGTGGAGAGAAGCGACAGGATGGGTATAATGTACGCTGGCAAGCTTGTAGAAATAGGTAAAGTGGATCAAATAATAGAGAATCCTCATCATCCATATACCCAGGCACTTTTTGCCAGCACACCTGATCTTTGGGTGGATAAAAAGATTTCTTCAATTCCTGGATTCCCTCCAGATCTCAGAAATCCCCCGCCAGGATGCAGATTCTATCCCCGCTGTTCGGTGTTCCAAAGCAAGGATGAGTTAAAGAAGGTTTGTGATGTGGTTGAACCTCAAATGGTTGAAGTTGAAAATAGCCACTTTGTGGCCTGCCATCTATACAGGTGAGGAAAATGGAACACATACTTGAAATAAAAGAACTCAAGAAATATTTCCCTGTTCGCAGAAGCTTTGCAGAGATATTGAAAAAGGCTCCTCCCAGATATGTTAAAGCCGTGGATGGGATAAGTTTCGATATAAAGAAGGGCGAGACTCTCGGCCTAATAGGAGAATCTGGCTGTGGAAAAACAACAGCAGGAAGATCCATCTTAAGGCTTATAGAACCAACTTCAGGAAAGATAATCTTCAAGGGAAAAGACATATCTAAAATCCCACAAAAGAGACTGAGAAACATAAGAAGAAAGATGCAAATAATATTTCAGGATCCTTATGCTAGCTTAAGTCCGAGAATGAGAATAGGCGATGCCATAGCTCATCCATTAATAATACATCAGCTTGTGGATAAAAAAGATGCAAAGGAAATTGTAATGAAAATGCTTCGCAGAGTTGGATTGACACCTGAGGAGGAATTCTATTACCGCTATCCTCATCATCTAAGTGGAGGGCAGAGACAGAGAGTAGTCATTGCGAGAGCTATGATTCTAAAGCCCGAATTTGTGATAGCAGATGAGGCAGTTTCTATGATAGATGCTTCTATGCGCGCATCCATTCTTGAGCTTCTGGAAGAGTTCAAGAGGGATTATAATCTAAGTATGCTTTTTATCACTCACGATATAGATATCGGCAAGCTTATTTCTAATAGAATTGCAGTGATGTATCTTGGCAAAATTGTGGAGATGGGCAAAACTGAGGAGATTTTGAAAAATCCAAGGCATCCTTACACCATAGCCCTCATTCAGGCAGTGCCTTCAATTACAAAGAGAAAGAAGAAGGAAAAGAAGATTTCAATAAAAGGAGAGATACCAAATGCAATAGACATACCTCCGGGATGCAGGTTCCATCCACGCTGTCCCTTTGCCAGTGATATTTGCAGAGAAAAAGAGCCAGAGCTTATTGAGGTTTCCCATGAGCACTTTGTTGCCTGCCATCATGTAACCTAATCTCTTTTTTTTGGTATGTAAGGCGGCGGAAAATGTATGGGTTCTTCTTTGCTCCTTATTAAATATTTTTTCATAACAATGTCATCAAGATAGGAATAAAGAGTGTAAAGATAATAGCCGTAAAAAACAAAGCCGGAAATAGCTCCAATTATAGTGATGGGAAGCATCTTCGAAGCTGACTCTTCATATCTCCTCTCTCTGTAAAGGCTCTTAATTCTCTGAAGCATGAATACGTTGAATAAGTTGAGTGCAGCGAATATCATCCCAAGAACGCCCCAAGGAAGAAGAAGTATACCCCATACCATGTTTACGCCCACAAGAGCAAGAGCAACAACAATTGCGAACTCAACTCCGTCTTCAAAGTTTTTAGCTTTCTTCATTATCACAAAAACTCTTTGTTTGTATTTTAATTTTTGCCTAAGAGATGTTTTGTCGAAATTAGAATAAGGAGAAATGAGTGAGTTGAAGAGAATAAGGAGTTGAAAGTAGGAATCTCGAAGTGAAATTCGGAAGTTTTTTCTAATTTGTTTACATCATAAATTTGGTGATGTATATTGGGTAAAAAGGGTGCCGTTTATGAGAGAGAGCTGAAGGGAATCCTTGAAGGAGATATAGAGTTCATTCAAAAATTTTCAAAGATGCTGAGTGATGAGGAGTATCGCTGGTACAGAAGCTCTTTGAAAAGGCCATTCATGGTCATAAGAGCCGCAGGGTCTTTCGGGGTGGATATTATTGCCATAAGAGATGATTACTCCTTTCCTATAGAGGTGAAATCCTCCCATAAAAAAAGAATAAGATTTACACAGAGCAGCTCCAGAGCTCAGGAGCAGGCCCTGAATTTTATAAAGGAATGTGAGAGAGCCGGGGTTATAGTTCTCTACGCCTTCCGCCTTAAAAATTATCGTGGAGATCCCTGGCGTATTTTCACTCTTCCTGTGGAAAATGTTAGGGGAAGGATAAGATTTATTTACAGTCTACTACCCAAGATCTCATATACACCAAGGGGAAATTTTGTTCTGCTATGGGAAAGAGGTATGCCCCTTAGCAGATTTCTCTCCTATCTAAATTATAAAGAAAATGTAGATGGGGTAGAGAATTAAAAGAGCAAAGCCCTCTAACTTTCCAATTTTCTTTCTCAGGCAAAAGATGGAGAGAAGAAGAGTATATGCAGAGAGAAATATTACGTTTTTCCAAAGTTCATGGGTGGGAATAGAAATGGGCATTATCAAGGAGGATGTTCCAAGGACTACAAGAGTGTTAAATATGTTGCTTCCTATTACATTCCCCACAGCAATTCCGTACTTTTTCTTGATCGCTGCTGCAACACTTGTTGCAAATTCTGGTAGTGAAGTTCCGATTGCCACGGCTGTTACAGCTATCACTATTTCTCCTATATTAAGTACGCGCGCGATGTTTACTGCAGAGTACACTATGATTCTTCCACCCCAGGAAACACCCGCAGCTCCAAATACTGTGAGTATCCAGGAGAAGAGCCAAGAATGTTCTATTTCTACCTGCTCCACTGGTTCTTTTCTTCCTTTAATTTCCCATAGATAGAGAATATAAATTATCAGGAAAACAAGCCCCATCCACCAGTATAGAGAGGGAAATAATGCAGAGAAAAGGATTAGAAGCCCGGTGACTATGAGAAGAACACCAGCATCTTTTTTTACATGTTTTGAAAGGTGGAGAGGCATCAAAATAGCTGCAGCTCCAAGAACTAGGCCTATATTGGCTACATTGCTTCCCACCACATTTCCCCATGCAGTAATGGGGTGATGAACAAAGGATGCATTCACGGATACCGCAAGTTCGGGAAGGGATGTGGCCAGTGCAACTAAGGTGAGACCTATGGTATGCTCACTTATCCCTTTATGTGCAGCTATGCTTGCTGCCCCCTCAACAAAATAATCGCTTCCTTTCACCACCAAATATATTCCTAAGGCAAAATTAAGGGAAAGAAGCAAAAGAGAGCTTGAATTTTTTAGCATAAGAAAATATAGGGGCGTGCTAAGAGCGAAAATACCAATATAAACAAAGGCACCTTTTCTATTCACAGAAAGGTAATTCTAACGAGATATATTAAAGTTGATGTCTCATATAACATATTCTGGAAAAGGTATAAATATTGAAACTCCTATATCTAATATGAATGGAGATCACCTTAAGGGGACTAATTGATGAGATTAAAAAGATAGAGGGCGTAAAAAAGGTTTCTGTGATAAGCCGAACTGGAATTCCTCTTAATGGAGATAGTTATGAGAATCAAGAGACCTTTGCAGCCATGAGCGCAATAATTTTGGGGGCTGCAGAAACGGCTGCCACCTCTATAAGTGGCGTTAAAAAAATAATTGTCTTCCTGGAGTCAGGTGATATTTTACTTATCCTTTCCGTAGGTAAGCGAGGAGTTCTTTCAATACTTTCAACGAGAGATGTGACAAAAGATATAGAGCATCTGTTAGATAAGTTCAGGCACATTATTTAGATCCTGCGAAAACCTCGGATTATCCATCCACTAACAGCTCTTCTCACATATCTTATGGTCTCAGAAAAATTTCGTGGTTCTCCCCAAACTTTCACCCTCTTCTTCAAAATCTCTTGAATAATTTCATCTTCTTCTGCATTCTCCGCTATTACTCCTGCTTTTCCAATCTCATCACTAAAATGGGCATCACTTCCAGCAGTGTAAGACTGGTGCAAAGAATTACATAATTCCCTGGCCTTACTGTTTGATCTTCTTCTACATCTCCCGTTGAAAATCTCTATGGCATCGAAATTATATTTTCTACAATTCTCCTCGCCTAATCCGGACCAGTATCTGTAAGGATGAGCTGCCACCGCTATACCCGAGCAATCTCTTATCCTGTCAATTGTTTCCTCTACGCTTAAATCTCTCGGAATTTTACAATCTACTCCATAGGCTAAAATATGACCTTCTTTACTGGAAATCTCTATGCCTCTTATCACAGGAATTATATTCATTTTTTTTGCCTTTAAAGCACCCTTTATTTCATTGTGGTCGGTGATAGCAATGGCATCAAGCCCTATTTTTCTCGCTATTTTGAGTATTTCTTTTATTTCCAGAGTTCCATCGGAGGAATAGATGGAATGAATATGCAGATCAATCTTCATCTTATTTTTCCTCCGCGCATCACCTTCTTCTCTGGAGAAATTAGCACATTACCTACATGGAGTATAAGGGGTTTTTTATCTAGGAAAACCACCCCTTGCTTTCCTCTCCACTCCTTGGGGATATTAAATTCTATCTTGTATTCCTGAGAGCCCATTACCCTAGACTCTTGGATATCCACCACTTCTATCTTAAGTTTTTTGAATTTCTTGAATTTAAGTATTTCAGAGGCATCTGAATACGTTCCATTTGCTTGAACCTTTGTTCCAGGTTTCACATCTCCCTGAGGGGTGAGAATGGCAACGGTGTTCTCATCCTCACCAGCAAGAAGCATCCCCTGAGATTCAACACCCCTGAAATTCGCGTGCTCCAGGTTGGTTACCACTACTATTTTCTTTCCTTTTAACTCTTCTGCTCTGTAATAATTTTTGAGGCCTGCAACAAGGGTTCTATTTTCCTCACCTAGGTTTACTGTGAGGATATAGAGTCTATCTGCTTTGGGGTGATCTTTTACATCAACAACTTCGCCAATCCTTAGGTCTATGAGGTTCCACTTATCAAAACTTTCCTCTTCTCTCACTATTTTCTTATAAAGTACCTTTGGCTTTCTTAATTTCATACCCACAGGAAGATTCTCTATGCTCTCATCCCAGTGATGCTGGAATATGGAATCCTCATACCCAAGATATTTCCATATTCTCTCAGAAGAAAAGGGAAGGAAGGGTGCGCCGAGAACTGCAAGAGCCTTGACTATCTGGAGACTTATATTAATTGCAGTCTCACACTTTTTCCGATTTTCCTTAAATAGAGACCAGGGAGCTTTTCTGTCAAAGTACACATTGGCAAATTTCACGAGATCTCTCCATGCAGCAAAAGCTTTCTTCAATTCAACTTTATCAAGATATTCTTCCATCTTTTCCTTGGTTTTCTCAATTCTCTCTAAAGCTTCTCTATCCAGCTCATCCAGCTCATTTTTTGGAGGTATTTCTCCAAAATGGCGATAGGCAAATATAAGTGCCCTGTGAACAAAATTGCCAAATTTATCTACCAGTTCCTCATTCACCTTCTGAATGAAGTCATCCCATGTGAAGTCAGAATCGCGATGCTCAGGCATATTAACAGTGCCATAAAATCTTATCACATCGGGATCAAATAGGCTCAAAAGTTCTGGCATCCATATCCCTATACCGCGGCTTTTGGAAAACTTCTCACCAGAGAATCGCAGATACTCATTTGCTACCACATTGTAGGGTAAATTGAGCTCGCCATAGCCCATGAGCATTGCTGGCCATATTATTGTATGGAATGGAATATTATCCTTACCCAGGAAATAATAGTGGCGGGTGTTTTTATCAATCCAGAAAGCTCTCCATGATTTTCCTGTTCTGTGAGACCATTCTACACTGGCGGAAAGGTATCCAATAACTGCATCAAACCAAACATAGATTCTTTTATTCTCAAAACCCTTTAGGGGAATTTCAACCCCCCATTCAATATCTCTTGTTATCGCTCTATCTTTCAGACCCCCCTTCACAAAATTTTTTGTGAAATTGATAACATTGTCTCTCCAGTGACCCTTCTCATTGAGCCACTGAAGAATTCTCTTTTCAAGCTTGCTCAGAGCGAAGAAGATATGCTCACTCTCCCTGAATTCTGGAGTTGTGCCACATATAGCACATTTTGGATTAATCAGCTCCTTTGGATCAAGGGTTCTTCCACAGTTTTCACACTGATCTCCTCGGGCGCTTTCGTAACCGCAGTAGGGACAGATACCTATTACATATCTATCCGGAAGAAATCTTTTACATTGGGGACAGTAGGGTAAAATCATCTTATCTTTGTAAAGATAGCCTTTTTCCATCAATCTGAGGAATACTCTCTTCACCACTTCCGCGTGATGAGGATGCGAAGTCCTGAAAAACAAATCAAAGGATATTCCCATCTTACCCATTATTTCGCTATTGATCTCATGATATCTATCTGCTATCTCCTGCGGACCCCTTCCCTCCTTCTCTGCTGTTATTGTGATTGGAGTCCCATGCTCATCACTTCCCGAGACCATGAGAACTTCATTTCCCTTCATTCTCTGATATCTTGCAAATATATCTGCAGGGAGATAGGCACCAACTATATGGCCAAGATGGATAGGGCCATTTGCATAGGGCCAGGCCACACCTATAAAGATTCGCATAAAAGAGGCATATACAGCCCACTATTTAATTTTTCGATGGTTTTTTCATAATTTATGAATGCTCGTAGAGAATCTATTGAGAGAGAATTTAAATACAAGTTGATGTATGATGGTAGCATGGATAATTTGGAAAAAATAGAGAGGATAGAGAACGGAGAACTGAGTAAACTGGAGAAGGAAGTAAAAGCCTTGAAGAGAGAAGTAAATGAAATGAAGGAGCTCATCCGTAGTCTTCTTCAGGTTCTTATGGAGAACAGCGAGGAAGATGATGAAGATATGTATACATACAACTAAAAATTTATATGTGGAAAGAATATAAAGAGGTGAGGTGGTGATAAATAATGTTACCTCTTAAGGCATTGGAAAGTTTCCTCAACAAAAGGATATCCCTTCTTTTAAAAGATAACAGAATCCTAGAGGGAAAGCTTGTGGGTTATGATGACTATATGAATATGGTTCTTGTTGATACAGAGGAGAGAACTGAGCAGATGACCAGAAGATTGGGGACAGTAATTCTGAGAGGAAATAATGTTGTTAGGCTGTCTTTAATAGGATAATTATGAGTGAGGAGGTAATCTGTCCTAAATGTGGAGGAGTAATCGATCCCAAGACATTAAAATGTAGTAATTGTGGTACTAAGTATAGCAGAGAGGAATATGAAGAGCTTAAGAAAGAAGTTGAGCTCAAAAGCTGGCTTGTTGGAAGAGATATTGAACTTGATGGTCTTTTGGGAGAGGTTAAGGCCATTGGTGAGGAGAAAAAAGGAGAGTTGCTTAAAAATGTTCTTCCAGAGAAAGGCGTAGATGTAGATTCCATTATTCAGGAGAACCTCAAGCTCAAGAGTATGGTGGAAGCCTATCTTGAGGAGAGGGAGAAGCTTGAAGAGGAAATAGAGAGATTAAAGAAGGAGATTGAGATTTTAAAGGAAGAGTCTGTAAAGGGTCTTCCACAAGATGTGAGAGATCTCAAACTAAAGGAGATTGAGTTGAAGGAAAGGGAAATAAAGCTTGAGATTATGGAAAAAAAGTTGCTCTTGAGCATGGAGAGTAAAGAATCGTATGAAGAGCTGGAGAAGATTTTTGAGGATATTAAGAAGAACGTGTCGGGGGAGAAGATTGAAGAGCTTATGGAAAAGATGAAGCAACTGAGCGAAGAAATTATGGAAAAAGATAGGCTCATAGGGGAATTGAAAAACGAGTTGATGCTGAAGGAGGAGGAGATGCGAAAGCTTCAGGAGATGATCAAATACAAGGAGGAGGAGCTTAGCCGAAGGGAGGAAGAAATTTTATTCAGGGAAAAAAAGCTGGAGAAAGAGTTGCGTGATATAGAAATGGCCCGTAAGGAAGTTTCAAATCTGGATGAAATAGCTCTCAAGAGAAGGTTAGAGGAGCTTGAAGAGGAGATAAAGAAGAAGGAGGAAGAGATTAGAATAAAAGAGAAATATCTGAGAGCGAAGGAGAGAGAGTTGGAAGCGAAGATGAAGGGGCTTGTGGAGGAGGAAGTTGAGCTTGCAGAGGAGGAAATTAAAGCTGAAATCCAAGAAAGGAAGGTGAAAACAGGAACTCGACGCCTGGATGATCTCCTTTATGGAGGTTTTCCCATAGGATCGAACGTTCTTATATATGGACCACCCTACAGTAAAAAAGAAGTTCTTGTATATTCCTTCATAGCGGAAGGTCTCAGAAAAGGTGTGCCTGCCCTTTTGATACTCACAGATAAGACGGTGGATGAGATAAGGGAAGATATGAAGTATGTGCTACCAGCTTATAGAGAATATGAAAAGCTTGGGTTGGTGTATTATATTGATGCCTATTCACGAAGCATAGGAGATATTAATGAGATTGAAGGAGTCATTTATCTGGACTCTCAGGTTGATGTAGATGGAATGATGAGAGCTGTTGAGGAAATAGTCAATAAGATAAAGGAGAATGTAAAGTATTACAGATTTGCCTTTATGAGCTTATCCACCGTTATGGCCTACCTCGAGCCTCAGGCTCTTTTGAGATTTTTGCAACCATTTACAACTAGGAGGAAAAGAGATGGTGCAGTATCTCT